>VYDF01000122.1:12439-20640 GCA_009843565.1 Acidimicrobiia bacterium
GGGCCCGAGCGCCCCGACGGAAGCTCCTGAGCCCACGAGCGCTCTTGATTGCGACAGCGCCGCCCCAGAAGAGACGGGCGATTCGGCCACTGCCGACAGAGATTCTGAGCAGAGCAGCACGGCCGAGAGCGGAACTACTGAGGAAGACACCTCCTCCGCGGACGATGGCTCTGAGGAAAGCGACGCTGTGGAGAGCGACGCCGTGGAGAGCGAAGAGGCCGACGAAGAAGTTGTCGAGCTGACGGCGACTGCTCGAGGTGTGACCGCGGACACGATCACGCTGGGCGTTGCCATCACCGACGTGACCGTCTTTGCCGATGTGGGCGACATCCTGGCCCGGTACCAGCCGCTGGTCGACGCCACCAACGCTGCCGGCGGGATCAATGGGCGTCAGGTGGAGATAATCACCGAGCAGTGGGACATCCTCGATTCGGTGGCGTTCGAAGCGGCCTGCGTAGCTCTCACCGAAGACAACGAGGTGTTCTTGGTGCTCGGTTTTATGCCCGCTGGCTGGGGCAGCATCTTCTGCTACACCGACATCAACGAGACCATCGTCATCAACACCTCCGACTTGGATCAGCAGGATCTCGACATGAGCGACGGGCGCTTGATCACCACCCGCCCGTACCAGTTCGGCTCGCTGCTGGCCGGGCTGGAGCTGTTGAGGCCCGAGCTTGAGGGGGCCAGGGTGGTCATCTACGGCGCCACTCCCGATGGGCGGATCGAGACCACCGAGGAACTGCTGCGCAGTTTCGGGGCCGAGATTCTTGAGGTCACCAGGCAACAGATCGGCGGTGAGGATCTAATCGCCGCGGAGGCCGAGATCGACATTCACGTCGAGCGGTGGCGGACGCGCAATCCCGACTGGATCATCAACGTTGACGGCGCAGTGGCCGGAAGCCTGCAAGGGCTTGTGCGGGCAGGACTAACCGACTGGAACATCGTCACTCCGGCCAACGATGCGCCTAGCAATAACGCGATGGGCGCCGATCTGAGCGTGTTTTCCAACCTGATTGCTACCGGTGAGCCCGGCGCCGAGGAATTGGCTGCCCAAGGCCTGTATGGCATACCCGAGTGCTTCGAGGTCATCAACGCAGCGACCGGTCAGGGCTTGGGGACATCCGGCAAAGCCGAAGACGCCCAAGCCGGGACCGCGATCGAAGTATGCGCCGCGTGGGACGTCTTTGTGGCGCTGGCCACAGCCGCCGGGCCCAACCTCACCCCGGAGAGCTTCCTCCAGGCCGGCTACGACCTCGGATCCTTCCCCATGACGGGGTCGCCGAGCGGGTCACTGTTGCCCGACAAGCCGTGGGTATCCAACGCCCAGCCGGCGCTATTCGTTTACGACACGGAGTTGGATGCCTTCGTTCCCCGCTGACGAGTGTCAGCCAGCGCTCGGGGTCAAATGGCCCGCTGAAAGCGTCGGGATCCGCCCAGCACTAGGGGCAGGGCATCTTTGACGAACGCCGTCCAGTGCGGGTCGGCGATGGTGGTAGCCCGGAGGTCGCTGTAGGCGCTGAGGGAGTCGATCTGCCAGGTGGAGTGGACCTCGGCCTCGAGGTAGCCCTGATCCACGGTGCGCCAGCGATTCAGAAGGGGACAGCCCCCCTCAACCATGAACGGGTCGTAGTGACGTTCGAGCAGATCAACGTATGCGTCGGCGTCGGCTGCGGCGATGCGAGCGGTGATGGTGTACAGCACTGGAGAGGTGTCGGGCGGCGGTTCGGGTGGCGACTGGTCGCCGACCGGTGAGAGGTCGAACGGACAGTTGAAGATCCTCAGAGAGCCCAGGTCGATGCCGAGGCCGGCAAAACCCTCAATACTCGAGCAGGCCATGCCGTCTGGCGTGCTCAGGTAGCGCTCCAGCTGGGCCATGTCGGTAAACGACTGCTCCCAGATATGGGTCCAGGGCCGGCCCTTGGCCGACACCCACCCCACGTCATCGGCCCCGAAAGCCGATGCCGCCATGCCCTGAGGGTGCGCGGCGAGGGCTTCGAGCGCCGAACCGTCCGCGTCGGTGCCCGCGTTTACCAGTAGCACCCGGCGGATCCCGCCTCGCACCTCCTGGGCGGCGTCGGGTGTCGTATAGCGCGTGGCGTAGGTGTTGTCAGTGATGCACTCAGGGCTGTCGGGCATGACGTAGTTGTCGATAGCCCCGATGTGGTAGGGGTGCACCATATAGGGCCCCGAGTAGCTGGCTTCGTCGACGAAGGTGTTCTCCCAGATCACCGTGCCCGAGTCGAAGTCGACCCCGGCAGAGGAATCCAACAGGCCTGGTATGAAGCGATCGGCGGCGCTCAGCACATCGATCATCTCCTGCACCTTCTCGTCGGGCACGCCGGGCATCAGCGGAAGGACGTAAAACCGCCTGATCATGTTCGTCACAACCCTTGAACGTACTCGCTGCCAGATGGTTCCCGGAACACGATCGTGGCTCCGCGGTGACAGGTTTGCGATACTCAGGGGGTGTTTCGCGTCACCCAATTCTCGGATATGCACTTTTGTACCGACCCTGAGGCCGCGTCCCGAAATACAGATGACACTTGGGACGCGGTGTTCGCCGATGCATTCGATTCAGGTCGGCCACTTGCTGATTTGGTGGTGATCACCGGCGACATTGCCGACAACGGCACCGAGGCCGAATACGAGAAGATCGGCGAGAAGCTTGGCCGCCTACCGGTTCCCGCCATCGTGTGCCCTGGCAATCACGACCGGCAGGCGCCGTTTGACGCCATTCTGCCCCGGCCCGGGATAAGCAACGGGCGCACGATGAGGGTCGGGAGCTGGTTGTTCCTATTCGCCGACTCCAATGCCGACGGTCGGGACCGACGGCCGGATGGCTCACAGGTTGACCGCGACGACCGGACCCATGCCCACGGCCGTTTCGGAGATGCTGAGGTGGCGTGGATCGCGGAGACCATCGGTCGGAGTGACGCTGATCATGCTTTCGTGTGGACCCACCATCCGCCGGGGGCATTTGGCTTCTTCAGCAAGCCGGATCATGACGCAGAATTTGCCCGGCTGGTGGAAATGGCTCCCAAGATCGCTGGGGTCGGTGCCGGCCACACCCATACCAATACCACCCATGAGTGCGGGGGGCGTCCCATCCATCAGTGCCCGTCGCTGTCGACAAACATCGACTATGGGAACTTCACCACGCTGGCGCCCGGATATCGCACCTATGAGTTCGCCGATGACGGCTCGATCACCAGCGAAGCCCATCTCGTCGGCGAAGACCGCTGGCCAAGCAGCCTGCTTTCCGAAATCTCACGGCGTATGCTCCGCGGCGAGATCAGCTATGAGGAGATGAAGGCCCAACTGGCCGCCGAGCAGGCCTAACAGCACTTGGCTCCAGCCCGAAGGGCGCTTACCCTGACGGCATCATCGAGACCATGAGGAGCAATAGTGGAGTTGACTGATAAGACCATCGTGGTGACGGGGCCAACGGGCATGGTGGGGCCGCCGTTGTGCAAGTCGTTGGCCGCAGACAATCGGGTGATCGCGTTGGCCCGCTTCTCCGACGATGATGCTCGGGCTGATCTTGAGGCGGGGGGAGTGGAGTGCATCGCCGTTGACTTCGTGGAAGCAGACTTCTCCGCGGTTCCCCGCGACATTGACGTGGTGGTGAACCTGGCGGTGATCAAGACCGGCGACTGGAGAACTGATCTGGCCGTGTGCTCAGAGGCCACTGGCCATTTGATGAGCCACTTCCGCGACGCTGAGGCGTTCCTGCATTGCTCTTCGGGCGCGGTGTATCAGCCCAACGGCGGCCAACCGTTTACCGAGGACAGCCCCCACGGCAACCATCACGCCCACATGATGCCGACCTATTCGATCTGCAAGATTGCCGCTGAGTCGGTTGCCCGTTTCGGGGCCCAGGAATTCGGATTGCCGACGGTCATCGCCCGGCTCAATGTGCCCTACGGCGACACCACGGGATGGCCTTTCTTCCATCTTCTGATGATGCGAGCGGGCATGGATATCGAGATCCATACCGATGGCGCCCGCTACAACCTCATCCACGATGAGGACATCGCCGCCGACCTGCCCGTGCTGCTCGATCAGGCCTCGGTGCCCGCCACCACGCTCAACTGGGCCAGCCCTGGACTGGTCTCTGTTGCGGAATGGTGTGCGTTCATGGCCGAAGTCGACGGCTGCGACCCAGCCAAGATCGTTGAGTCCGATACCGCCATTCCCAGTACCGTCATGGACACCAGCCGCATCGAGGCCCTGCGTCCCGACCGCCTGGTGAGTTGGCAAGACGGCATCCGCCGCCTCGTGGAGAATCACCCAGCCTGACTGAGTCTCTGCCAGCATCGAGCACTAGGTAAATTAGATACTTACAAATATTGGAATAAGTCCAGAATTGATGGTACGATGACTCCATGCCATCGAGCGATGTACCTGACCCGGCCGAACTGTTGCGCCAGCACGGGCTCCAAGTCACCGCCCAGCGCATCGCTGTCATCCGTGCCGTTTCTGCCTATCCCCACGGTACGGTGGATGACGTGGCCGAGGCGGTCCACGACGACATCGGGTCCATATCCCGCCAAGCGGTGTACGACTCGGTGGGGATGCTGGCCGAGAAGGGCCTGATTCGCCGGATCCAGCCCGCGGGATCGCCGGCCCGCTACGAGGATCGGGTAGGCGACAACCACCACCATTTGATCTGCCGCACCTGCGACCAGATGGTCGACGTCGACTGCGCGGTGGGCTACACCCCGTGTCTCACCGCAGCCGACGACTTCGGATACGAGATCGACGAGGCCGAGGTCATCTATTGGGGCCGCTGCCCTGAATGCATGGCCGCTGATACCCAGCCAGTCGTCCAATGATCCATCCAACAACCAAACCACAACTCAAAGGAGAGTCCAATGTCTGAGAATGCCAGCCAATGCCCGTTTTCCGGCGCCAACACCGCCAAGGGCGCATCGGCCACCGAGCAATGGTGGCCCGAGCAACTGAACTTGAAGATCCTGCACCAGCATTCCCCTGAAGCCGACCCGATGGGGGAGGGCTTCGACTACGCAGCCGAGTTCGAATCACTCGATCTGGCCGAGGTGAAACAGGACATTGCCGATGTATTGACAGACTCAAAGGAGTGGTGGCCCGCCGACTACGGCCATTACGGGCCGCTGATGATCCGCCTCACCTGGCACGCCGCCGGCACCTACCGGATCGGCGATGGCCGTGGCGGTGGCGGGACCGGCGCCCAGCGGTTCGCCCCGCTGAACAGCTGGCCCGACAACGCCAGCCTCGACAAGGCCCGCCGACTGCTTTGGCCCGTAAAGCAGAAGTACGGCCGCAAGCTCTCATGGGCCGACCTGCTGATCCTGGTCGGAAACGTGGCCCTGGAGTCGATGGGTTTCAAGACCTTTGGCTTCGGCGGCGGACGCCCCGACATCTGGGCTCCGGAGGAGGACATCTACTGGGGATCCGAGAACGAGTGGCTCGGCGATGAGCGCTACACCGGCGAGCGAGACCTTGAGACCCCGCTGGGGGCAGTGCAGATGGGCCTCATCTACGTCAATCCTGAGGGTCCCAACGCCACTCCCGACCCCATCGCTGCCGGCATCGATATCCGTGAGACTTTCGGTCGCATGGCCATGGACGACGAGGAGACCGTCGCGTTGATCGCGGGCGGCCACACCTTCGGAAAGGCCCACGGGGCCGCTCCCGACACCTACGTTGGGGATGATCCCGAGGCAGCCAGCCTCGAAGAGCAGGGCCTGGGCTGGAGGAACACCTTCGGAACCGGTGTGGGCGGCGACGCCATCACCAGCGGACTCGAAGGGGCCTGGACCAACGATCCCGCCCGGTGGGACAACGGCTTCTTCGACAACCTGTTCGGCTATGACTGGGAGCTGACCCAAAGCCCCGCCGGTGCCCATCAATGGCGCCCCACCGATAGGGCCGCGGATGACACCGTGCCCGATGCCCACGATCCGGCCAAGCGGGTGGCGCCGATGATGCTGACCACTGACCTGGCCCTGCGGTACGACCCGATCTACGAGCCCATTTCCCGCCGGTTCCATGAGAACCCCGACGAGCTAGCCGACGCCTTTGCCCGGGCCTGGTTCAAGCTCACCCATCGCGACATGGGCCCGGTAGCCCGCTACCTGGGGCCCGAGGTTCCTGATGAAGAGCTGATCTGGCAAGACCCGGTTCCCGCGGTGGAGGGCGAGTTGATCGGCGACGCAGAAATCGCTGATCTCAAGAACCGGATCCTCAGCTCCGGGCAAACGGTGTCGCAACTGGTAGCCACAGCATGGGCCTCGGCTTCGACGTTCCGGGGCACCGATATGCGAGGCGGAGCCAACGGCGCTCGCATCCGGCTTGCCCCGCAAAGCGGCTGGGATGTCAACATCGCAGCCGGCGTGGCCGACGTAGTTTCGACGATTGAGCAGATTCAAGCCGATTTCAATGCCCAGGGAGGCCCGCAGGTCTCGCTGGCGGATCTAATCGTGCTCGGTGGATGCGCCGCGGTGGAGAAGGCGGCCAGTGATGCTGGCCATGACGTGGCGGTCTCGTTCTCGCCGGGCCGCACCGATGCCTCCCAGGAGCAGACCGACGTGGAGAGCTTTGCTGTGCTTGAGCCCACCGCCGATGGCTTCCGCAACTACCTGGCCGACTTCCACAAGCGGCCCGCCGAGGAACTGCTGGTGGACAAAGCGTTCCTGCTCAACCTGACCGCCCCGGAGATGGCGGCGCTAGTGGGCGGAATGCGGTCGCTCGACGCCAACGTGGGCCAGGCCCAGCACGGCGTCCTCACCGATCGGCCGGGCACCCTCACCAACGACTTCTTCACCAATCTCTTGAGCATGGACACCGAATGGCGGGCATCCACCGACCAAGCCGGCGTCTACGAAGGCCGCGACCGGGACACCAACGAGCTCCGCTGGACCGCCACGGCTGCCGATCTGGTTTTCGGCTCCAACTCACAACTCCGGGCCATTACCGAGGTGTACGGCTGCGACGACGGCGAGGAGAAGTTCGTCGCCGACTTTGCCGCCGCCTGGGCCAAGGTGATGAACCTGGACCGTTTCGACCTCGATTGAGGCAGTAAAGCACAGCTACTACCCTGCGAGGCGCCTATCAGGTTTGCAGCCTTGGAGGAGGACCAGTGGTCGCCATCGAACCGGACATCTTGTCGCCGACGTTTTTTGAGGATCCCAACACCGTCTTGGAGGTCATGCGGGAGGACTACCCCGTGGTGTACCACGAGGCGACCGAGGCGTGGCTCATCTCCCGCTACGACGACGTGGAGCGGGCCTTCAAGGACAAGGCCTTCACCTCCAAGAACTACGAATGGCAGCTCGAGCCGGTCCACGGCCGGACCATCCTCCAGATGGAGGGACGCGACCACTCTGCACATCGCAATCTGATTGCCCCTGCCTTCAGAGGCAGCGAACTGACAGCCAAGTTCGTCCCGGTCATCGCGGCCAACGCCCGTGACCTCATCGACGGGTTCCGCACCGACGGCAAGGTCGACTTGGTCGACCAGTTCACCATTCGCTTTCCGATCAACGTGATCGTCGACATGCTGGGACTCGACAAATCAGACCACGAGCGGTTCCAGAAGTGGTACCACTCGATCATGATGTTCCTCAGCAACCTCACTGGCGACGAGGAGGTCATGGCCCAGGGGCTCCAGACCAAAGACGAGCTCGAGGCCTACATGATGCCGATCATCGCCCAGCGGCGGGCCGACCCCGGCGACGACCTGCTCAGCACCCTGTGCACCGCCATCATCGACGGCGAGCAGATGACCGACCTGGAGATCAAGGCGTTCGTTTCGCTGTTGTTGGTGGCCGGGGGAGAGACTACCGACAAGGCGATGTCCAACATGATGATGAACCTGATCGCCAACCCCGATCAGCTCCAGGCGGTACGCGACGATCGCAGCCTTATCGACAACGCCTTTGCCGAGACGCTGCGGCACTCTCCGCCCGTGCAGATGATCATGCGCCAGCCTGAGGAGGATGTGGAGATGCACGGAGTGGCTATTCCGGCCGGCTCCACGGTTACCTGCCTCATCGCCGGGGCCAACCGCGACCCCCGCCGCTACGCCGATCCCGACAAATTCGACATCTTCCGCGACGACCTCGATGTGTCCAAGGCGTTCTCGGGGGCGGCCAACCACACCGGCTTCTGCTTGGGACGCCACTTCTGCATCGGGGCCATGCTGGCCAAGACCGAGG
>VYDF01000222.1 GCA_009843565.1 Acidimicrobiia bacterium
CCTGAGGTACTGAGCACCCTGCTGTTGGTGTTTGTGGCCCTTCAGGCGGTGGGCTATGGCTTGAAGTGGCAGTGGCTGCTGCTGGCCGACGAGGCCAGTCGAGGCAATCGAAATCTGGTAAGCGAGCAGCTGGCCAAAGACAACCGGATTCCTCGTCCCGACATATTCGGCAACGAGTTTCCCATCACCGTCTATGTGGCATTGGCCCTGGCTTTGGCGGTGGCCTACGTGCTGGCCCGCACGGTGTGGGGTTTTCGGCTGCGGATGCTGGGCCACAATCCTCGGGCCGCCCAGCGGGCGGGCGTCTCGTCCACCACCTACGGGGCAACCGCATTGGCCATCGGCGGTGCCTTTGCCGGCTTGGCCGGGGCGGCCATGTTCGCGGGCGGCGGCTTCTCGTTCGGCAACTACCGCCTCGTGCCCGGCTTTTCCGACAACATTGGCTGGACCGGCCTGTTGGTGGCCCTGTTGGCCCGAGAGCGGGCCCTGCCCGCGGTGGTGGCGGCGTTCGTCTTCGCGGGGCTGCGGAATGGGGCGGGGTTTGTGAACAGCACCGGGGTGCAGAGCCGCATTACCGATGTGGTGCAGGGGCTGTTGGTGCTGGCTCTTCTGGTTCCTCCTGCGGTGGTCTTCCTGAGGGATCGACGCCGGGCTCGGGCTGCGGCCACCGAGAGGGTGTGATGTGGTGCTGATTGATTTCTTCACCGCCGTGGGCGACGTGTTGTCGAGCGAGTCCACCTATATCAACGGCGCCCTGTTTGCCGCGCTGCTGGCCTTTGCCGCCACCGGGGAGTGGGTGGCCGAGCGCTCGGGAACCTTGAACATCTCGGTGGAGGGGATGCTGCTGAGCGGGGCGTTCGCGGGGATTCTGGGCTATCACATCTCAGATTCGATCGTGGTGGGCTTGGTGTTCGGCGTGATCGGCGGACTGCTGATCGCCGCAGTCCAGGCCGAGATGAGTCACCGCCTTACTGCCGACCAATTCGTGGTTGGCCTCACCCTCAACATCCTGGTGTTCGGCTTGGTGGGATTCTTGGATCGAGAAATCGAGCCCCAGGCCCTTCGGGCCTCAACAGTGGAGATCCCCGTCCTGGTAGACATCCCCCTGTTCGGACAAGCGCTGTTCGGGGAGCCGTGGCCGTTCTACCTCCTCTATGTACTGGTGCCGGTGTCGTGGTGGCTGGTGTACCGCACCCGGTGGGGACTGGAGCTGCGGGCCGCGGGGGAGAACCCCCAGTCGGCCGATGTGAGCGGCATCGACGTGAACCGCCGCCGCCGCCAGTCCATCTACTACGCCGGGTTCACGTCCGGGCTGGGCGGGGCTTATTTCTTGTTCGCTCGGATCGCCGCGTTCGATGATTCCGTGATCGGCGGCCAGGGATTCATCGCCATCGCCGCGGTGATCTTCGGGGGCTGGACTCTGTGGGGCACCATGGCCGGTTGCGTGCTGTTCGCCGGGGCGCTGTCGTTCCAGTTGTCGCTGCAAGGCCTGGGATATGAGCTCAACACCGAGCTGTTGCAGGCCCTGCCCTACCTGGTGACCCTTGGAGCAATGGCCATCTTCGCCAAACGGGATCGACCGCCCGCCGCCTTGGCCCGACCGTTCATCCGCGGTCTGAAATAGACGGGCTGAGACCTAGGAGGGCGGCGATGAAGGCGATGCGATACCACGAGCCCGGCGGACCCGAGGTGCTCCGCTACGAGGAAGTGGCCGATCCCGAACCCGGCCCGGTGGATGTGGTGGTGGACGTGGTGGCCACCGCGCTCAACCGGCTCGACGTGGTGCAGCGCAATGGCTGGTTCACCATGCCCGGTTTCACTCTTCCCCACATTGCCGGCATGGATGTGGCCGGGGTGGTGTCGGAGGTGGGCACCGAGGTGAACGGGTTGGCCGTGGGCGACCGAGTGGTGGTGGATCCGTCGCTGGCCGGGGTGGACGACCGCTCCAAGCTGGGGGGCCGGGGCGACCTGTACGGCGAGTTGGGCATCATCGGCGCCACCGCCGACGGCGGCTATGCCGAGCGGTGCCTGGTGCCGGCCTCGCACGTGTACCCAGTGCCCCACGCCATGTCGTTGGAAGCCGCGGCCACCTTCCCCACCTGCTACCTCACCGCCGCCCACGGTCTGTTCGATGTGGGCGGGCTCACCGCGGGGGAGACGGTGATGATCCACGCCGCCGGCTCAGGGGTGTCGGTGGCCGCCATCCAGTTTGCCGTGAATGCTGGGGCCTCCGTGCTGGCCACCGCGGGCTCCGACGAGATGTGCCAGCGGGCTCTTGAGCTGGGGGCCTCCCATGCGCTGAACAACCGGACCGGCGACGTAGCGGGGTGGGCTCGGGAGCTGACTGCCGGCGCGGGGGTCAACATGGTGTTCGATCATGTCGGCACTGCCCTGTTCGGCCCGTCGCTGTTCGCGCTGGGTATCGGCGGCCGGTTGGTGAACTGCGGAAACTCCTCGGGAGACGAGGCGGTGATCCCGTCGCTGGGCTACGTGTTCCACTCCGGCATCAAAATCTTGGGGTCCGACCCATATCGCCCCGAGGAGTTCGGCCCGGCGTGGAACCTGTTCTGCGGCGACGGCTTTACCGCCGCGGTCGATTCGGCGTTCGATCTGGCCGACGCCGCCGAGGCCCAGGCCAAGATGCTGGCCAGCGACTTCTTCGGCAAGATCCTGCTGAAGCCCT
>VYDF01000018.1 GCA_009843565.1 Acidimicrobiia bacterium
CCGCGGGCTCCCCCAGAGCCAGCACCACCGTGTCCCAGGTGTGGGCGTTCTGGGCGCCTCCGTGGAGAAAGACCACCCGGGGTGGGGCCTCCCCCCACACGATGGCGCTCAAGGCGATCCCGTTGGGCAGCTCCACCCGACGGCGCTCCACCGGCGGCGGCCCGCTCCAGTCCAGCCCCACTTCAGCGGCGTTGTCTCCCAACATGGAGAACTCGTCATAGGTTGTCATCCGCATCACCCTGCCGGTGACAGTTTGTCGCTGCCAACTACTAGCCTGACACCACCATGGGTGTTTCTTCTTGGGAGCCCGATCCGACAGGGCGTCATCAGTACCGCTGGTTCGATGGCGAGGAGTGGACCGATCAAGTAGCCGACGACGGTGTGCAGTCGGTAGACCCTCTCACCTCCAGCGAGGCGAGCCTTCCCCGCGAGACGCCCCCGCCAGCGCCGCCTCCGTCTTCGGGTCAATCCCTTGAAAACGACGAGGGCGAATCCAACACCGCGCAACCCGAATTGTCGGTAATGCTGGCTTCCAGGGGTCGGCGTCTCGGGGCTTTCTTGCTTGAACCCCTCTTGGCTGCCGTCACGCTGGTTATCGGGTGGCTGATCTGGTCGCTGATCGTCTACTCCCAAGGTCAGACCCCAGCCAAGCAAGTACTCCAATTGCGCGTGATCCGGATTGAAAGCCATCGGGCGGCCGAATGGGGGTGGATGGCCCTGCGCGAGCTGGTGTTGAAGACTGCGGTCGTTGTGTTGCTAGGTGGGGCCCTTTTGTTGGGCTTTATCTGGGTCATTGTCAACGGAATCGTCATGCTGAACAACGACCGAAATCAGACGCTGTGGGACAAAATGCTCAAGACCGTGGTCATCAGCGACCCCCACCACCGCTTCAGGCCTGTTCCCCAGCCGCGACAAGAGTCTGGCAGTTGATCTCATTTGCCGCTCCCCTAGTGCCATCTGAGCCGCGGGTTCACAATCGACTACCAGGTAGCCTGACCCCTGCATGAGCGACCCTGCCTGGGAGTCGGACCCCACGACCCGCCACGAGTACCGCTGGTGGGACGGCGAGAAGTGGACTGAATACGTGGCCGACGATGGGGTCCAGACCCTCGATCCCCTAACCGGAGCGGAGAATCTGAAGCCCCCGCAAAGCCGATCCTCATCGCCAACCCGCAGACTGGCCGGGACGACTGGCCAGTCTGCATTTCCGTTAGACCATCCGGTCGCACTGGCCTCTCGAACGGCGCGTTTTGGTGCGCGGCTCATTGATATGGCGGTCTTTGTGGTGCTCACAGTCGTGTTGCTGTTTGCCCTCCATTTCACCGACGTCAGACCAATCCCGATTGACGAGCCATACGACTCCGATTCCTATGAGGCTTATGTCCGGAGCCTGCGCTCAGTGATCTGGGTCCTGATCGCAGCTACGGCAATCTACGAGATTGCGCTGACCGCGTTGAAGGGACAGACCATTGGAAAAATGGCCACCAGAATTCAGGTGGTTCGGGCTGGAGATCTCTTTCAGCCCGAACTGGGCCGGCCTCCACTTTGGGGTAGATCATTCCTCCGCTGGGCCTTGCCTACCGCGCTTGGACTTCCCGGCTTCGTTTTTCCGGTCGTCGGGCAAGTCCTATGGCTGCTTTGCTATCTCTCCCTGATGTGGGATCGCGAGCGTCAGGGGTGGCACGACAAGATGGCCGACACCTTCGTGGTTCAGAAACCCTGACTAGCTACGAGTCCATAGTGCTCAAGGCGTGCTCGCCGTATCGGCAATCAACTCTTTGAGCTGGTTAACCAGCTCTCCGTGGCGATCGAGCTGGTCGCGGATGTAGCCGGGGGACAGGCCGACAACGTGGATTCGGATGTTGATGGTGTCGGTGCCGGTGGCGGCCATCTCGGCGTGCAATTGCTCGGCGGCTTCGGCGCCGTTGGCAGCCAGCACGGTGTTGGCCCCCTGGTCCCAGCGGGCCATGGTGCCCTCGGTGGTGTAGGTGCGGTACAGGTCGAGCTGGTTGTCGACCGCCTCGCCGGGAGGGCCGCCGATCCACACCCGGCGGATCAGGATCTTGGGGCCGGACCCTCCGGCCTCGTCGTAGGCGTCGGACAGGGCTCGCACATGCTCGACGGCTTGGAGGCTGTCGTAGAGGATGCCCAGCTCGAGGCGGGCCGCCCGGCGGACTGCGGCTAGCGACTGGGCGGCGGCCACCATCGGCACCGGGTGGTCGGCGCAGGCGGCAATGGCCCGGTCGTCGGCCAGCGGGCCATCGGCTTCGCCCCGCAGCGCGGCCACCACTAGGGGCAACGCCTGCTTGAAGCGCGGGGTGATCTCGTCGAACGGCACCTCGGCCAGCTCGAAGTCCACCGGCAGCGCCCCGGATGCGAACCCCGCCCCCACTCGACCCGGGAAGCCTGCGGCCAGCCAGGCCACCTCTTCGGCGATGAGCGCGTAGGGCTTCATGGGCAACAGCAGCGGGCAGGGCGCAGCCCACCCCGACGGCATGGCCGCCAGCAAGAACCCGGCCATCTGCTGGGGACTGGGGAAATAGCCCGGGAAGCCAGCGTGGTGCTCCGACACCATGACCCCGTCGTAGCCCACCTCCACCGCCTGTCGAGCCAGCTCGCGGACCTCGTCCAACTGCTCGGAGGCCGGTCCGTCGTGGGGATACAGCCGCAGCGACA
>VYDF01000052.1 GCA_009843565.1 Acidimicrobiia bacterium
GGCACGCCGAGGGCTTCGAAGCGGCGGCGGGCGGTGTCGCCCCGGTCGATCACCGTGGCCACGGCCACCACTTCGGCCCCGGTTTCGCGGATCACCTCGTAAGCCTTTTCTGTGGAGCCTCCAGTTGTGGTCGCGTCCTCCAGCAGCAGCACCCGGTAGCCCGGTCCGAGGGGGGTGCCCTCGATCTGCTGTCTTGTGCCCCGCTTCTTTGGCTCCTTTCGAACCGAAAACCAATGGCCGTCAGTCTCGGCGGCGATGCCCACTGCCAGTGAGTCGGCTCCCATGGTCATGCCGCCAGCGGCGTCGAACTCGATGCCGGCCGCTCGAACCTGCTGAACAATCGCCCGGCATGCCACCTGGAGGTCGGCCCATCGGCAAAGGGCCACCTTGACGTCGACGAAATCACTGGACATCGCCCCGCTGGCCAGCTCTATCGGCTGGTCCAATTTCCGCAAACCCTGCCGCTTGATGATGTCGATCAGCGCCGCGTCAGCCACGGCCCCACACTAGCGGCCGCCGTCTACTGCGCTCGGTTCCCTGAAATAATTGGAAATAAATTGGAAATTATTAGATTTCCACAAGCGATCCCCAGCCTTGCCCGGCTACGGTCGGCTTTAGCTTCCCCCCTTTCCTGAAAAACAAAGGGAGGAGCCTGTGTCTGCTCCGCCTGTTTCCTGCCCGTGGGCGCCTTGGTGGAGCCCGGATCAGCTTCGCGACTTTCTGAGCCATGTGAAGAGCGTCGTTCAAGCCCGGTTCGGGGAGTTCACCATTAATGAAGCCGACGGCACCGTCACCGTAGAAGAGATGGACTGCGTGCTGGGCCTGTCCAATTTGGCCCAAACCTGTCGGGTGGCCGAGCCCGGCGAATGGCGGCTCATCATCTACAACCATGTCGCCCGGCTCGACGATTTCTCTCCCGACCACCTGGCCGAGCGCCTCGCCGACTACGAAGGGCTCCAGCCCGATCTGCGGGTCAGGGTGGTTGGCGAGCAGCATCTGAGCTACGTCGACCCGGTGTGCAATCCTCTGCCCCTGGGCCTCGCTACTTGCCTGTGTGTGGACTTGGACGGTGCCTCCTGCCCCGTTGACCGCAGCTACTTCGAAAACTGGGGGGTGGAGCACGCCGAGGTGATGGCCGTTGCGCTGGCCAACACCTTGATGGCCGAACCGCTCACCGCATTGGAGGAGACCGAGCTGCCCGGCAACTTCCAGATTCTCACCGGTGACACGCTGTTCGTGTCCGGACACCTGCTCGACTTCGCCCGTTCCGTTCCCGGCATAGGTCCGCTGGGCGCAGTGGTGACTGTGCCGGCGGCCCAAACGGTGATGGTTTGCCCGGTGGGGTTCGATGAGCAGTTCGTGGAGAATTCGGCCTCCATGCTGGCGGCCAGCTATGTCCGCTACCTGACCGGTCCCAACTCAGTCAGTCCCAATGCCTTGTGGTGGCGCCCTGACCACCCGATAGATGGATTCGCCCGCCTCGACAGCCAAACCTTCGAACTAGTAGCCCCCGAACCCCTCCGCTCCCAATTGTGGGAAGGATTCGGGAGAGAGCGCACTTAGAGCAAGAGCAATCTATTCTGCCAATATGTCTCCGTCGGCAAAGCGCGGGGGATCAACGCATGACCATCACAGACACCAGAGCACTATCGCTCGACGAGATCGACATCCACTCCACCGATCTGTACCAAGACCGCGGCTACCCATGGGCAGCATGGGATCTGCTTCGGGCCGAAGCCCCCGTGCACTGGTATGAGCGCCCCGACATCGAGCCCTTCTGGGCCATCACCCGCCACGAGGACATCCACTGGGTGTCGTCCAACGACAAGCTGTTCATCAACGGCGGCCCCCGCCTTCGCCTGGCCTCGATCGAAGAGGACACGGGCATGTGGGAGCGCCGGAAGAGGCGGCTCACCGAGTTGGGCTGGGACCTGGACGAACCCATGGACATGGTGTTTCTGGACCGGCCCCGCCATACCCGGTTCCGCCTGCTCACCGCCCGGCGGTTCACCCCCCGAGCCATGCGGGAGCACGAGGAGCACCTCGCCCAGTACGCGGCCCGGTTCACCGACGAGTTCATCGAGGTGCTGGAGCGCGACGGCGAGGCCGACCTGGTGCTCGACTACGCGGTCAAACTGCCCCTGGCCACCATCTGCGATCTCATGGGATTGGACATCGAGGACTGGTCGAAGGTCCACAAGTTCACCGAGATGGCGTTCAACGACGAGGAGAACATGCGGTGGGCCGAACCGGGCGAAACCTTCGACGAACTGAGGTTCCGCATGGGAAAGGATTTCAGTGCCTATATCGGCACGATCATCGACGACTGCCAGGCCGAGCCCCGCGACGACCTCACCGGCGCGGTGGTGCAGGGCGAGGTCGACGGCTGCCCCCTCAACACCCAGCAGCTCACCGGCTACATCACCCTGCTTCTAGGCGCAGGCAACGAGACCACCCGCAACGCCACCACCTCAGGGGTGACCGCCCTGCTCCAGAACCCCGATCAGATCGACCGCCTCTTGGCCGATGAGTCGTTGGTTGAGCCCGCGGTGGAGGAGATCCTGCGGTGGACTTCGCCGGTGATCCAGTTCGCCCGCACCGCCACCGCCGACGTGGAGCGCCACGGCCAGCTCATCAAAGAAGGCGACACCGTGGGCGTGTTCTAC
>VYDF01000241.1:0-9535 GCA_009843565.1 Acidimicrobiia bacterium
CCACGCCGGGGGGGGGCGGGCGATGCGGGCCGGCCTGGTGCAAAACGTCCCGATCAGCGAGCGGTTCTTCCAGGTGGAGGACTCATTGCAGCTTGTGGGCATGGTGGTAATCGGGGGTTTGGGATCGTCGATCGGCGCGGTGTTGGGGGCGATTTGGGTCTATGGCCTACCCAACCTGTTCAACAATGCGGAAACCGTGGCCCTGTTCTCCTCCAGCATCGGATTGCTGCTGGTGCTCATGTACTTTCCCGGCGGGCTCATTCAGATCGGCTACAGCGCCCGCAATGCGCTCATCGGATTGGCCGAGCGGCGCCTGGGACCAGACCCTGGCGGCAAGACCGCGGAGGTAGCTCCCACCAGCCTCACTCGGATTGACGATCCTCGGCCTGCCACCGATCCCATGCTGGCGGGGCATGACATCAGTGTGCGATTCGGCGGCGTGCAGGCGGTGTCGGAAGCCACCGTGTTGGTTCACCCCGACGAGATTGTGGGCCTCATCGGCACCAACGGCGCCGGCAAGTCCACGTTTATGAATGCAGTGGGTGGCTACGTGCAGTCCACCGGCCGAGTGGAACTGCTCGGCACCGACATCACCCGGTTCCCCGCCCCCCGCAGAGCTCGGGCCGGGCTGGGGCGCACCTTCCAGACCGCAGCTCTGTTCCCAGAGTTGACGGTTCGAGAAACGGTGCAGGTGGCCTTGGAGGCCCGGGGTCGCACGCCGCTGCTGAGCACCGCCCTGCACTTGCCTCACACATTTGCCCTAGAACGACGGCGGAAGGCCGAGGCCGACGAGCTGATCGACTATTTGGGGTTGGGGCGCTACGCCGATTCCTATATCAGCGACCTGTCCACCGGGACCCGGCGCATCGTCGAGATCACTGGTCTGCTGGCCCTGGGCACCCGGGTGCTGTGCCTCGACGAGCCCACTGCCGGAGTGGCCCAGCGGGAGACGGAGGCATTTGGTCCGCTCATCGTCAACATCCGCCGAGAATTGGAAGCAGCGATGTTGATAATCGAACACGACATGCCGCTCATCATGAGCATCAGCGACCGGGTGTACTGCCTCGAGGCTGGCAAGGTCATTGCCGAGGGAACCCCCTCTGAGGTGCGCAACAACCCCTTGGTCATCGCCAGCTATCTCGGCACCGACGAACGCGCCATCGCCATCAGCGACGGCTAAGTGGTAAGGAAAAACTGAATGAAGATCGACCCCACCCGCAGTTGGGCGGCAGTAGAGGAGCGACTGGAGACCACCAAAAACCCCCGACACCGCCAGCTCCTTCAAGTGCTGTTGGACCACCTCCAAGCCGAGGCTACTGGTGACTTCGAACGGTTGGTGTCGACCCTGTCAGATGATCCCCAGTACCACTTCTGGATCTCCGACTCCGGTTTTGATGCTGGCCCCAAGGGGTTTGACGCGGTGACCGCCCACTACACCCAGCTCTACGAGGAGGGCCGCAACGTAGTCCAGTACGACATCGAGCGGATCGTGGTGGACGATTACTGCATCGTGACCGAGGGCGTCTTCCACCAGGTGTATCCCGGACGGGTGCTGGAGGCCCGAGGCTTGGAGGTGGACGACCCCGACGGCCCGTACGCGCTCACTATGCGGCTGGTGTTGTTCTGGCCTTACGACGAACACGGCAAGCTCACCGGGGAAGACAGCTACTCCGACGGGTTGATGTTCACCCCCGAGCGCATTACCCAACTGAATCCCGACGATCTGCCCACCGCCAACTCCATGTAGCAGCCATCAGACAAGCGCCCAACCCGCTTCAATAGCGGGGGTTGCGGGGGCCGAAGAAGAGGCGATCGGCATTGGCGTAGAGGTATTTGTCGAGCACGCCGTCGCGCAGGTCCAGATCGCAGGCCTCGGTGATGCACCGGCGCATGTCGAGGGCAGGGTGGTCGGAGGCGAAGATCACCTTGTCTTGGCCCCGAGTATTCATGAAGTGGACAAACTCGGCTGGGAGCCGCTTGGGGCTGTAGGCCGAGGTCATAAGGTGCAGGTTCTTGTACTTGATCATGAGCCGCATGGCCACCCCCCACCACGGGTCGGCTCCGTGGGCCATGCACAACTTCAAATCGGGGAAACGCAGGCAGATCCGATCCAACAGCATCGGATCTTGGCCCTCGCCGGGCATGGGCGGGCCGGGAATGCCGGTGTTGATCGATAGCGGCAAATCCAGCTCGGTGCATTTGGCGTACAGCGGGTAGTACACCGGGTCGCTGGGCGGAACATCCACCCCGAATGGCACTACCCGGGCCAACGCCACCGGATACTGCTTCACCATCTCCTCCAACTTCCACAGCACGGGCATCATGCCCCGGGGGTCGAGGTGGACAGCCAGGGCAAACCGCTCCGGGTAGCGCTCCACGAAATCGAAGGGCCGGGGATTGTCCTCGCCCACTGCGGCCTGGATGAGGGCCTTTTCCACCCCGAGCTCGTCCATGAGGGGCAGAAGCTCTTCGGGGGTGAAGCTTCGGAAGAAGTCGGCCCCGCCGTGGAGATAGTCCTCTTTGACCCGTATCAAGTATTCGGGCGGCTCGTAATCGCCCATATTCACGTTCACCCAACAGTCGATGGCTCTCGGCGGCATAGCTCGACGCTAGTAGTAGTCGGCGCTCTGATATGCCCCGGGAGGCGGTAGGAACCAATATCTTGGTATGGCCACTGCCCTAGATGGGTTGCGAATTCTCGAACTCGGCTCAGAGGTGGCCGCGGGTATCACCGGAATGGTCTTGGCCGAAAACGGGGCCGAGGTGGTCAAGATCGAACCGCCCCAAGGCGACCGGGACCGGGGCCGGCCGGGTTTCGCCGTCTGGCACCGGGCCAAGAAGAGCGCAGTCCTTGATTTGGCCGACGCCGGCGATCGAAACTGGTTTCTCGATCTGGCCCGGGCGGCCGACGGGGTCATTGACGCATTCCGACCGACGGTGGCCGAGAAGCTCGGAGTGGACTACCACACCCTGCACCGGTTGAACGACCAACTGGTGTATGCCTCGATTACCGGATTCGGAGAGACTGGGCCGTGGCGTGACCTCCCTGGCTACGAGCAGATCGTGGCGGCCAAGAGCGGACGCATGACCTCCTACGAAGGGGTGCGCCCCGGCCCGGTGTTCACCCCGGTGCCCATCGCCTCATATGGGGCGGGAATGCTGGCCGCGGTAGGGCTCATGGCTGGCATCTGGGCCCGCCAGCGCTCTGGCAAAGGCCAGCGAGTTCACACCAGCCTGCTTCACGCCTTGAGTGTGTACGACATGACCAGCGGGCACGGGAACCGCACCCACCTGCCGCCGGAACCGGGCCGAGTGTACGGCGTCATGCGGGTGCCGTTCATGACCGCTCCCACCAAAGACGGCCGTTTCATCCAAATGTGCAGCCGCCAAGCCCACCACTACCGCCGGTGGCTCGCCGAGTTAGGACTTGAGGCATTGCTGGACGATCCTGAGCTTCCCAATGCCCCCGACCTTTGGCCCAGCGAGGAGCGACTGGCCGAAGCCATCGAGGCCATCAGGCGCGGCATGGAGCAGCGCACTGCAGAAGAGTGGATGGAGGTCTTCTCGGCCAAGGACATCGGCGGCGACCCGTTTTTGGCCCCCCGGGAGTTCCTGGACCATCCCCAGTGCATCGACAACGAGCGCCGCCAAGAGGTGTTCGACCCGGAGATGGGTCCGACCGCGCAGATCGGCCCGCTCGGTCTTTATTCCGACACGCCGTCGGTGGTCGGCCCACCCGCCCCCCGTCTCGGTGAGCACACCGAGGAAGTGTTGACCAGCTGGTTGCCGGCAACATCACCGAGCGGCCCTGCTAGCCAAGCCGACCGCGCTGGTGAGCTGCCCCTGGCCAATGTGACCATTTTGGACGTCGGCTATTTCTACGCCTGTCCGTTCGCAGCCACCCTCCTCGCCGAGGCCGGCGCCCGAGTGATCAAAGTCGAACCGCCTACCGGTGATCCAGGACGGCGCAACTGGACCACCGACTATGTGAAATCCCACGTGGCCAAAGAGTCCATCGTCTTGGACCTCAAGACTCCTGAGGGGCTCGAAATCTTGTACCGGCTGGTGGATCACGCCGACGTGTTCCTGCACAACTTCCGGCCGGGAACCCCTGAGCGGCTAGGCATCGACGCCGACACCGTGATGGGCCGCAATCCCCGCCTGCTCTACGTGTACGCCTCGTGCTTCGGCAGCAATGGACCTTGGGCCCACAAGGCCGGCTTCCATTCGTCGCCCAACGCCATTGCGGGAGCCGGTGTGGTGGAGTCGGGAGACAGCAATCCGCCCCGCAACCGCACCTACGGCGACCCCACCGCCGCTCTGGCCACCGCGGCGGCAATCATGGCCGGGGTGTTGGCCTGCCGACGCACCGGCCGAGGCCAGAGGCTGGAGACAACCATGCTCACTGCAACCGCCTATGCGGTGGCCGAATGGGGCGTCCAGCACTCGGGCAAGGAATCGCCGGTGGTGGATTCTGGGCAGTTCGGCTACCACGCCTACCAGCGGCTTTACGAGACCGCTGACGGGTGGCTGGTGTTGGACGTGCACACCAGTCGGGAACGCAGCTCGCTGGCAACGATCTTGGGGGAGGAGCTGCCCGATAAGCCGACCCCAGAGCTTGCCGTCCAGCTGGCCGAAACTTTCGCGACTGACTCAGCTGAGGCGTGGGAAGCCCGGCTCTTGGCCGCCGGAGTGCCCGCGGCCCAAGCCGACCGGGGCGACTTCTTGCACAACATGCTGTACGAAGGCCACATGCAGGAGTGCGGCGCGGCTGTCGAGGTCGCCCAAGGCAGTCTTGGCGCCTACTGGCGAGCTGGGCCGACCATGCAATTCTCTGCTGCTCCAACTCCGCTCCACCCCGCGCTTCCCCTCGGTTGGGCAACCGCGGCAGTCTTGGGAGAACTGGGGATCGACGACCGGGAGATCACCCGCCTGCACGACATGGGCGTGACCAAACCAATCGGCCACGGCCTCCCCAGTTAGTGGCCTAGCCCCCTGCCATGGGAAGCATCTCGTCTCCCGCGATGCCTGCCGAAGACTCGCTCATCGACGACACAATCGCCCCCCGGTTTTGGGAGGTGAGAATGAAATCGGCCGCCGCTCGGTTGTGCTCGCCGACGACATAGGTCGGCCCGTTGTGGAGGTTGGCCAGGGCTTCATCGGCCACATCTGAGGCGTCCATCGGGTTGTGAGCACTCAGATCGGCCCCCATTCGCCGGTGGGAGGGAGTATCGGTGGCCCCGATCACCATGGCGATGGCGTCCACCCCGTAGATGCCAAGCTCTCGCCACAGTCCCTCGGCAAAGACCCAGTCGTACGCCTTCGAGGCGTTGTACACCGACTGGTGGGTGGAGCCGGCGAATCCTGCCACCGAGCCGACCATCACAAAACCACCCCGGCCACGCTCGATCAGCCGAGGAGCAAATCGGTGGGCCAACAGCGTTGTGGTCCGGCAGTTCATATTCACCAGGGCGAGGAGGTCTTCCTCGGGCCATTCGGGGAAGTAGTTGAACCGGATGGTGGCTCCGGCATTGAAGATGACTAGGCCAATGTCGAGGTCTTCGGTCAATTCGGCCGCCGCAGCCGCCGCATCGGCTTCGGTGAGGTCCACCGAGGCGGTTCGAATTTCGACGTTGTGCTCGGCTTGGATGGCGGCAGCCAGACTGTCGAGCGGCCCTTGACGGCGAGCCAGCAGCACCAAGTTGATGCCTTCGGCGGCAAGGCGCCGGGCAAAGGCCTCTCCGGTGCCCTCCGATCCTCCCGCGATCAAGGCCCACGGGCCATAGCGATCGGAAAAATCGGCCGGGAGTTCCCAATTCATGGCCGCAGACTACTCATTGCCAGGTTCGGTTCTGCCAGCCTGACCGGGCACGGCGCATCACCTTCGCCGATGGGCTACTAGCCTCGCCCCGTGGATTTAGGAATCAGCGGACGACGAGCGCTGGTGGCTGCCTCATCGGCCGGGTTGGGCTTGGCCACCGCGGTAGCGCTGGCCGAAGCAGGGTGCCAGGTGGTGATGAACGGACGAGACCCCGACCGTCTCAACCAGGCAGCGGGAGGCGTGTCCGGGGCCATTCCCATCGTCGGGGATGTGTCTGACGCAGCCGGTGCCTCGGCGTTGGTTGTAGCCGCCACCGAAGCCCTAGGCGGCGTCGACATTCTGATCACCAACGCCGGCGGGCCTCCGGGAGGCAACTGGGCGGACACCGACACCAGCCTTTACGCGGCGGCACTCGAGTTGAACCTCATCTCGGTAGTGGCCATGACCAAGACGGCGGTGCCGGCCATGCAGGCCCAGGGATGGGGCCGGGTGCTGGCCATCACCTCAGTGTCGGTACGCCAACCGCTGGACATGCTCATCCTGTCCAATACCGCCCGAGCCGGGGTCACCGGCTATCTCAAGACCATGGCCAACCAGGTGGCGGCCGACGGCGTAACCGTCAACTCGCTACAGCCCGGCTACCACACGACCGACCGGCTTCGACAACTGTTCGGCGATCGGATGGCCGATCTGGAATCGAGTGCGGCTACCCATACAGTGGGCGACCCCGAAGACTTCGGCCGGATCGCCGCCTTCTTGTGCTCAGAGCACGCCCGGTTCATTACCGGCGCTGCCCTTCCGGTGGATGGTGGACTCAGCGCCGGACTGCAATAGGAAAATGGAGTAGACATGATCCGACACGTCGTGATGTTCAAATTCCGAGACGATGCCGACGAGGCCCAACGCCAGGCCGTGCACGACGCCGTCGCAACCATGCCCGAGGCCACCGGCGTTACCGAGGCCTACGCGATCGGGCCCGATCTCGGCTTGGCCGAGGGCAACTTCGACTTCGCCGTGGTTGGAGACTTCGCCGACCAAGAGGCCTATTTGACCTATCGCGACCATCCCGAGCATAAGCGGATCGTCTTCGACATCATTCGTCCGGCTATTACCGACCGAGCCGCCATCCAGTTCGAGATCCCCTAGCCGCTCCTAGGTGGGCATTATTCCCGGAGAGGGGTATCCGGCGGTGAACCCGCCGTCGGACACGAACTCCGACCCGGTGGAATACGAGCTTTCGTCGGAGGCCAGGAACAGGGCCAAGCGGGAGATGTCCTCGGGAACTCCGGCCCGGCCCATGGGGGCCATTCGGGCTGAGTAGGCCTCCAGATTCTCGTGCACCTCCTCGGGGGTCCTCTCCTCAGTGGATCCCATGTGAGTGAGAATGAAGCCGGGATGGATGGAGTTAACCCGGATGCCTTGCGGGGCCAATTCCATAGCCGCGGTCTTGGTCATCCCTCGCACCGCCCACTTGCTGGCGATATACGAGGTGAGGTTGTTCATGCCGATCAGCCCGTCGATGGACGAGATGTTGATGATCGATCCGCCGCCCGACTCGACCATGGGCTGCACCGCGGCCCGCATCCCCAAGAACACCCCGGTCTGGTTAACCTCGGTAACCCGGCGGTAGCTCTCCAGCGTCATCTCTGCCAGGGGGGCTACCTCGGCAATCCCGGCGTTGTTCACCAGCACATCGAGGCGTCCGAAGGTCGCCATCACCGTGTTCATGGCCGCGTCCCAATCATCCTCGCTGGTCACGTCCAAGTGCTGGTACACCGCATTCGGCCCGATGTCGGCAGCCACAGCCTTGCCCTCGACGTCGAGGATGTCGGTCACCATCACTTTGGCTCCCTCTTCGGCGAACAGTCGGCAGTGGGACTGGCCCATACCCCGAGCCCCTCCCGAAACGAGCGCAACCTTGTTGTCCAAACGTCCCATGTTCTCTCCGTTTTCTAACGACAGCGGCCATGAGGGTAGCGTTTTCCGAGCAGCGCCACGGCCGAGGGGTGGATATGGACACGCAGCAAGCAAAAGCATCTAGCGGAAACGGGGCACGGGATCTGCGGATCGCGATCATCGGGGCCGGACCAGGCGGGCTGTGCGCCGCCATCCGTTTGCGCCAGTCGGGCTTTGAGAACTTCACCGTACTGGAGAAGGGCAGCGGCGTCGGCGGCACCTGGTACCACAACCGCTACCCCGGTTGCGCCTGCGACATCCAGTCGGAGCTCTACTCGTTCTCCTTCGAGGTCAACACCGAGTGGACCCGCCCCTATGCCCGCCAACCCGAGATTCTGCGCTACATGGAGCACTGCGCCGAAAAGTACGGGGTGCTCCCCCACTGCCGATTCAACGATGCGGTGAGCTCAGCCCGGTGGGACGAAGACAACTCCACCTGGAACCTGACCACCGAGTCGGGCGCCGAGGTGACTGCCGATGTGGTGATCAGCGCGCTGGGCATGTTCAACGATGTGCCCCTTCCCGAGATCGAGGGACTGGGCTCCTTCGAGGGCAAGACCATTCACTCGGCCCGATGGGACTGGGACCACGACCTCGCCGGTGAGACCGTTGGCGTCATCGGCTCTGCGGCCAGTGCCGTGCAGCTGGTGCCCGAGA
Organism: Acidimicrobiia bacterium; assembly: GCA_009843565.1. Classification (GTDB taxonomy): domain Bacteria; phylum Actinomycetota; class Acidimicrobiia; order Acidimicrobiales; family Bin134; genus Poriferisocius. Next base: position 8,435 of record VYDF01000241.1, read on the forward strand.
TCGCCCTCGAAGTGGGTCAGCTCCAGGTGTTCCAGCGCACCGCCAACTGGGTGCTGCCCAAAGAAGACGACCCTTACACACCCGAGGAGATGGCCGCCCGCCAGGCCGACCCCAGCATCGTCGTGGCCCGCCGCGACGAGCTGTTCGAGCAGGTGGACACCGGCATGGCCTTCAAAGACCCCAAGAGACAGGCCGAGATGGAGGCCATCGGCCGGCAAGCCCTCGAGGCAGTGACCGATTCAGAGCTGCGGGCCAAGCTCACCCCCACCCACATGTGGGGCTGCAAGCGCCCGCTGTTCCACAACGAGTACTTCACCACCTACAACCGCTCCAACGTGGAGCTGGTGACCGACGCCATCGAGCGAATCACCCCCAAGGGCGTGCTCACCGTCGACGGCACCGAGCGGGTAATGGACACCATGGTGCTGGCCACCGGGTTCTCCACCACCAAGTACCTGTCGGCCATCGAGGTGATCGGCCGGGGTGGGCTGCACATCAACGACGCCTGGGATGACGGCGCCACCGCCTACATGGGCATCACCACCACCGGGTTCCCCAACCTGTTCATGCTGTACGGCCCCAACACCAACAACGGCTCGATCATCACCATGATCGAGTACCAGGTGGACTACGCCCTGGCCCACATCCAGCGCCTCGCCGCCGAGCGGCTGGCCTGGGTGGACGTCAAGGCCGACACAATGGCCGACTACAACCAGTGGGTGCAGGAGGGGATCTCCGAGATCAGGCCTTGGAATGCAAGCTGCAACGGCTATTACCGCAGTCCCAGCGGCCGCATCGTCACCCAGTGGCCCCACAACATGACCACCTTCAAGGACCAGACCGCGGCCATCGACGACGACGCCTACGAGGTGGCGTCCCTCCCTGCCGACTGATGCACTTTCGGAGCACCAAGACCAACAGGAGCCAAGGCCAATGAGCGGACGCCTAGAAGGAAAGGTGGCGCTCATCACTGGCAGCGCCCGGGGGCAGGGTGAGGCGGAGGCTCGCCGGTTCATAGCCGAGGGGGCCAAGGTGGCCATCACCGACCTGCGGGACGTGCGGGGCGAGCAATTGGCCGATGAGCTGGGGCCCGCCGCCTTC
>VYDF01000241.1:9545-20479 GCA_009843565.1 Acidimicrobiia bacterium
GCCTTCTACCAGCAGCTGGACGTGACCCGGGAGGACGACTGGAATGCCGCGGTGGCTGCCACCGTGGAGCGGTTCGGCAAGCTCGACATCCTGGTGAACAACGCCGGCATCGGGGCATTCGGAACGCTGGAGGGGCTCGACCTGAAGACTCACCACGAGATGACCGACATCAATCTCCACGGTGTGTACCTGGGCATGCGGGCGGCCAAGGCCGCACTGGTGGCCACCGGCAACGGCGCCATCATAAACATCTCCTCCATCGACGGCATCGTGGGTGTGTTGGGCATGACCAGCTACGCCGGCACCAAGTTCGCGGTCACCGGAATGACCCGCTCGGCGGCCATCGAGCTGGGGCCGCTGGGAGTGCGGGTCAACTCCATCCATCCCGGGGTGATCAACAGCCCGATGGTGCAGGAGGCCCCGCCTGAGACCCTGGCCCGCCTCAACCGGCTCATGGACATGCAGCCCATCAGGCGCATGGGCGAGCCCCACGAGATCGCCTCGCTGGCCCTGTTCTTGGCCAGCGATGAGGCCAGCTACATCACCGGCGCCCAATTCGTGATCGACGGCGGGCACCTGGCCGGACCGTGGCGGGAGTCGTTCGAGGAGTAGGGAAGTCCAGAGCTGTGACCGATATCTTGCCCGCCTTCGACCCTCACAACCCGGAGTATTTCGAAACCGGCCTGCCCTTCGACCTGCTGGCCGAGCTGCGCCAGCGGGGACCGGTGGCCAAGACACCGCTGGGCTACTACCTGACCCGTCGCCAAGAGGCCGACGAACTGCTGTATGCAGTGGACACCTACGGCTCCGATATGACCCCGGGCACCGGGCTCGGTGGCGTGGAGGAAGTTCCCGATGAGCAGCTGTTCCTCCCCGAGATCGACGAACCAGTTCACGGGCAGATCCGTCGGCTTTACAACTCGGCGCTGGGACCTCACCGCACCATGAGGATCCAGCCGTTTGTGCGGGAGACCTGCGAGGGGCTGCTCGACGCCTTGGCCAGCGAAGACCCCGCCGATCTGCACGCTGACTACGCCGTTCCCATCCCCTGTGAGGTGATTGCCCGCATCATCGGCCTGCCCGATGGCGGGGCCGACAAGCTGAAAGTGTGGTCATCGGACGGCTCAGTAATGTTCCGGGCCGTATGTCCCCAGTACGCCCCCGACGGCCCTCCCATCACCGGCTACTTGAAGGACTTGGTGGCCCAAGAGCGCCGCGCCGACGAGCCCAGCTCCCACACTTACAGGGTGTTCTTGGACGCGGAGATCGAAGGCGAGCCCCTCAGCGACACGGTGATCGCCCATCAGCTACAGACCATGGTGCTGGGCGGAGTACACACCACCCGAGGGCTGCTGGCCCACTCCATGCACCGGCTTATCGTGGAACCCGAAACCTGGGCCGCCCTAGAGGCCGACCGGGAGCTGATACCGGTATTCGTGGAGGAGTCCCTGCGGCACGACTCGCCCGCACCCCGGGTGGCCCGGCGGTGCCTGAAGGACACCCACTTGGGCGGGGTGGACATGAGGCAGGGTGACTGGGTGGAGGTGGGATTGGCGTCGGCCAACCGGGACGAGAAGCAGTACGACGACCCCGAGGACTTCCGGCTCGACCGACCCGATCCACTCAACCACGTGGCCTTCGGCGCCGGTGCCCACGTCTGCCCCGGTGCCAGCCTGGCCCGCCTCGAAGGGGTCACCGCTATCGAGACCCTGCTCGATCGAGTGGCCGCTCTCACTCCGGTAGAGGGTTTCGAATACCCTCCCCTCCCCGCCAACCTGGCCTACAGCGACCTTCCCGCCCACATCTCTTGGCGCTAGCTGGTGAATTCGAACCCTCCGAAGTTCATTTTCGATAAATTTCCCAAGTGCCCAGAATCGCAGTGAGTAGGGTCGAATGATGTCCGAGGGGTCAACGGAGATAGCGAACGAACCGATACTCTCGCCGTTTCCCGAGGGCTGGTACTTCGTCGCCAGCCGCCAGTCCCTCGACAAAGCCAGGCTCATCAAGAGGGCCTGGATGGGCGAGAACATCATCATTTGGTGCGATGAGAACGGGAGCGTTTGTGTCGCTGGGGCCTATTGCCCGCATCTGGGTGCTGATCTGGGGCCCGAGGTAGGAGGGTGTGTTCGCGACGGCCGGCTCGTCTGTCCGTTCCATGGATTTGAATACCAGGCCGATGGCCAGTGTGTGGCCACTCCCTTCGGCCCCCCACCGAAGGCGGCGCGGTTGCAAACGTTTGAGACCCGGGAAATCGCCGGCCTGATCTTCGCCTGGTGGGGTATTGGAGGACGACCCCCGCAATGGCATCTGCCCGCTGAGGAGCCAGACCAAGCTGGCTGGAGCAGCCTAAATGTCTGGACTTCCCGTTTTGCCGGCCATCCCCAGGAGACAACCGAAAACTCTGTAGACCTGACCCATCTTCAGCATGTCCACGGCTACGACAGCGTGACTCGCGTCGAGCCGGTCTCGGTGGACGGAGCCCACTTCAGGAGCCGCTTCGACTTTGCCCGGACCCGGAGAATCGCCAAAGTCGCCAGACTGAAGCTCGACGTAGCCGCCAACACTCTCATCTACGGCCTGGGGTACTCCTTTGTGGAAGTGCGCGAGCGCACGATCGGGCTGGACACGCGCCTTTGGATACTGGCGACGCCCGTCGATGGTGAGCTGATCGATCTGTCAGTGGTGTCGCAGACGGGAGAACTTCGCAACCCGAGTCGCAAGATCGCCGGTCTGGGATTTCTCCCTATGAGGTTGCGGGCCCCCATCATCAACAAGGTCATGGCCGCGTTCGAAAAGCAAGACGTCCTCCAAGACATACCAATCTGGAGCACCAAGCAGTACCGGTCTCGGCCGCGCCTATCGCGTGCCGACGGTGAGATCATGCAGTTCCGCTCGTACTGCGCCCAGTTCTATCCCGACCCGGCCACCAACGACAGGTAGGGACAACAGTCGATGGCAAGGGGCAAGACTCAGAATCCGCCGCGCAAAGTCGCCGTGGTCGGAGGCGGCGTGTCGGGGCTGGGTGCCGCGTGGGCCCTGCATCATCAGCCGGACAGCTTCGATTTCCGATTGTACGAAGCGGAGGAACTGCTCGGTGGCAACGCGATCACCGTTGACATGCCTCAAGACGATGGCGGGTCTATTCCCTTCGACATCTCGGTAACTGCCTTGATCCCCTCCGTCTACGAACACATCTTGCTTTTGATGGAGCAGTTTGGCATCAAGCGAATCGACACGAAGTTCAGCTACAGCGTGAAGTACGCAGGACAGATCTACGCCCACGATTTCGACTCCGAAATCAGGCAGCAACTGCACGCGGAAATCGCCAAATTCCAACGAATCCTGCGGCGGATACAGCGGGTGGGCTGGCTGAGCCGCTCCCAATCGAAGGCCCTGAACTTCTTGAACCCGTTCAACTACATCACCATGGGGACGATCCTGAATCTGGGCGGATTCTCCGGTGACTTCCGATACAAAGTTCTCAAGCCCATGTTCGTGAACTTTCTCATGGCCACGAACGTGTTCGATCTGCCCGCCGCTCTGTTCGCTCGGTATCTCGAGTTCTTCGACATCGAATCGGCCACGCCCATGCAGACCTGGGATCAGGGGTCGCAGCGCATCTACGAGCACTTGTCAGCCGACTTCCAAGACAAGATCTATCTGAATCGCCCGGTGCAGCGGGTATATCGGTCTAAATCCGGCGTCGAGGTCGAAGACGCCAACGGTATACGGGAGAGGTTCGACGACGTCATCTTCGCCTGCAACGCGAACCAAACCCTGATGATGATCGACAAGCCCACCAGTCTCGAGCGCTACCTGCTCTCATCGATCCGCTACGAGAGCGAACTCCACAACCACACCGTGGTCCACTACGACCCCTCGGTGCTTCCCGACAACGAGGCCAAGCCCCTGACCACCCGCAGCAACCACATCGCCCAGTACGGTGCCCGACCCGACAACTACGAGATCACCTACATCATGCACAACCAGCAACCATGGGTGAGCCGGTCTGACAAACCCTGTCTGGTGACATATAACGCCATCAGCCCGATCGATGAAGAGAAGATCGTCAAGAAGTGGTGGTTCCAACACGTCGTCCACGATGTGCGCCACGTGGCTCTAATCGTCAACCTTTTCCGCTTCATTCAAGGCAAGAGGCGAACCTGGCATTGCGGCGCCCACACGCTTATCAACAGTCAGGAGACCTGCTTCATCACCGGACTCGCCGCGGCGAGGCAGATGGGGGCGGACTACCCCTTCGACGACCCCGCCGCGAGGCGTACCTTCAACTACTACGGCAGCATCATGTACGGCTGGCGGTTCAAAAAGGCGAGGCGCTGACCGCCACGGTCTCCCCAGAAGCGTCAGACAGGCAGTTCGTGGCGCTTCTCGGCCACAAGAAACTTCAGCTTCTTGTTCGGTGACATCGACGGGAACGGGCTTATCTTGAGCTTGTACCTCTTGGGGGCGATCTCGAGATCGTAGTAATGCACCATCATCAGCAGGTTGATCGCCAGCTGAAGTTCCGTCCACCGGATGCCCAGGCAGGTGTGCGTGCCCAGCCCGTAGGGGGCGTAGGTAGAGCCGATGTGCTCTTTGCGCGGTGCCTGATAGCGGTCGATGTTGAACGTGAAGGGATCGGGGAAGTGATCGCTCATATAGTGCGTTGCCGTCTGGGCTATGAATATCCGCGCCCCTTCCGGCAGTTCGTAGCCCTCGACAACGCACTTGTTCATCACGTTGCGCACCGACATCGGGACGATGGGGTACATGCGCAGGCACTCCATAATGAAGCGGCGAGTGACATCGATCGCCGGCCCGGTGAGCGTCTCGCGGTCAGGGTCGCCGTTGGCGAACAGGGCATCGGCCTCGTCGCGGATCCTCTCGAGATACTCCGGCTGCGCCAGCATGGCGTAGGCAATGAAGGAGAGCTGATCGCCCACGTACATGCTGGCGATCAACGGTGCCGAGAGCACGAATCTCAGATTCGACTCGGGGAGGAACTGCCGATCACTGCCGTGCATGTTCAGCAGCTCGTCGGCAAGATCCCGAGGACATCCTGCACGCTGGGCGGGCGTGTGGACCCGCAATACCCGATCCACCACGTCGTCGATGAGCTTCGCCCGGCGCCTCATCGAGGGAGTGTGGAGCATGAACTTGGGGAGGGTCTTGGCCAGGTGCGTCTTGAGCGCCCGCTCCTTGAACTTGTGCATGTCGTCGGATACGTCATTCGAGTCAATGCCGATGGTCAGCGGTGACAATTCCGAGTTGATCAGATTCCGGCACATGGTCACCGCAATGTCCGCTTCACCGACATTCCAAGTCGCCAGGTTCTCCCGGGCCTTGGCGAAGACCATGTCGAGCTGCTCTTCCAGCCTCCCGCGGGCGTAGCCCGGCTGAATGGACTTCCGATACCGGAAGTGATCAGCACCGTCGAGGGCGGGCAACAGCCCCACCCCGCCGTAAACCTTCTCGAAGTCCTCCAGATAGTCCCTGGCTCGCAGGTGCATGCGGCCATGGCGGTGTACCCAGTGATTGGTCTCGGGCCCGGCCAGGAAGATCATGCGACCCTGGAATGGAACCTTGATGTCGAATACCGGGCCGTACTCCTTGTGGAGTTCCGCCATGAATGCAGGCACGTTGCCCTTGCGAAGGTGCTTGCTGCGCAGCGCCTTGCGCAGCTTGAGCCGGGGAATCGCCCTGGTCAGGGCAGTTCGATGGAATAAAGATCCGGTAATGTTCTCGCTGACCGCATCGGCGATGGAGCGGCCGATCAGGTCCATCTTGCAGATCTGCTCGACGCGCGCTTCCGACTCCTCATCGAGCTCGAAGATGTAGCGCAAGACATCACAGGTGTCGATGAGACAGATGATGACGACGTCTCGAGGCCCTGGAATCTCGTTGTTGAAGATCGCCCTGCTGATGCGGGTCTTCACAAACTCGACGGCAGTGCCCACTTCAGAACTGGTGTGGAATCCCGACTTCCAGGCGCCTTGAGCCAACGACCAGAAATCCCCCTCGTGATGCTGCAAAATCTTCATGTCGACCAGGCGGGCCAGCGTGGTGTCGATGATTGCATCGGCCTGGGGAGCGAGCCGCTCAATCCAATACTGAGCGTTGCGCTGAACCGGCTCCCTGGCAATCTCGGAGAGTACGGGGTCGAGGCAGGGGTCACCCGTCCTGGTCTGATCCAGAAGGATCAAGGACTCCATATCGGTGTCGATGCGATAGATGAGCGACAGCTCGGCGAGCGCGGCCCCCACAACGGCGCAGTTCAGGTTCCAGCCGGGAACCTGGCGAAAATAGCCGCTTTCCTCATTCAGGAGGGTCAGGACGAGTTCGTCGAGCAGGGTCAACGGCGGCGCCGCTATTTCGGTTTCAACCCGCGTCATAATTGCACTTCTCCCCGTGCCACGCTACGAACCCTACCATTCGGCCTCAAAGTCACAACCACTATCGCCCCCTCCATGGGTGGGGACACATCAGGCGAGGAGCTGGCAGCTTCTGGTTCTTCCAGCTCAGTCCCAATCGGGATTCCAGCGGTTATAGGCAGTGACTTCAGCTGCGGGGTGGCGGAGGGCAGGGCGGAAGCCGGTTCCGATGGTGTAGGCCACCGGGAAGAGGCCGGCTTGGATGTGGGTGTCGTAGGGAATGCCCAGCAAGTCGGCCATCTCCTGCTCACGGTGCAGGTGAATGGTGGTCCAGGCGCTGCCCATGCCCCGGCTGCGCAGGGCCAGCATGAAGCTCCACACTGCGGGGATGATCGAACCCCACTGGCTGGCGTGGTGGAACGTTTGAGCCCGATCGCTGCGCAGGATTCCGAACCGGTCGACCAGCACCGGAATGAGCATGGCGGGAAGGCGGTGCATGTTGTCGCGTAGGTAGGCCACCGACTCCGACATCTGTTCGGCCCGCACAGTCTGGCGCTCATATTGCTCCCGACCGGCGGCGATGTCGGCCGAGTACTGGGCCATGGCGGCTCGATAGATCTCCGAGGCTTGCCCGATTACTTCGGGATCGTCGAGCACGATCCAGTGCCACCGCTGTTGGTTCGACCCGGTCGGCGCCTGCAACGCCAAGTCCAGGCACTCCTCAATCACGGCCCGCTCCACCGGCCTCTCCAGGTCCAGCCGCTTGCGCACCGCCCGAGTGGTGGTCAATACCTCATCAATGGTCAGATCAAGAACCGTCATGAGTGCATCGTAGGATCGTCGCTATGAGCGATGGGATCCGAGCGATGGTTCAGGTGGGGCCGGAGCAGTTGGAAATGCAGGAGTTCGCTCGGCCCCGGGTGGGCGAGGACGATGCCCTGTTGCGGATTGAGGCGTGTGGGATTTGCGGCACGGATGTTGAGACCTATTCCGGCAGCTCGCTGATGAACTATCCGGTGATTCCCGGCCATGAGCCGGTGGGGGTGATCGAAGAGGTGGGCGAGCGGTACGCGGACCGCTGGGGGTTGAAGCCCGGCGACCGGGTGGTGGCCGAGGCTGCCTACGGGTGCGGGCGCTGTCTGGCCTGCCTCGACCAGCAGATGTGCCGGGTGGCGCCGGGCAACCACGGCTTTACCCCCACCGGCCGGACACCTTCGCTGTGGGGCGGGTACGCCGAGATGATGTATCTGGCACCGGGATCGGTCCCCCACAAGATTGACAATTCGATCCCGCCTCGTATTGCTGCGCTGTATAACCCTCTGGGCGCGGGGTTCGCCTGGGCGGTATCGGCTCCTGGCCTGCGCTATGGCGACACCATCACCGTGCTCGGTCCCGGCCAGCGGGGGCTGGCCTGCGTGATCGCGGCGGCAGCCGCGGGGGCGTCGGCGATCTTCGTGACCGGCCTGGGATCACAAGACGCCCACAAGCTGGCCTTGGCCACCGAATTCGGCGCTGATGTGACCATCGATGTGGAATCGGAAAACGCAGTTGAACGAGTTCTGGCCGAAACCAACGGCCGGGGAACCGACATCGTGGTGGACACCACCCCCCACGCCACCCAGCCGGTGGTGGATGCCGTGTCAATGGCCCGACTGGGCGGCACAATCGTGTTGGCCGGGCTCAAGGGCCGGGGAGTGGACGGCTTCCCGTCCGACGATGTGGCCATGCGCTACCAGACCGTCATCGGGGTGCGCACGGTGGACTTCCACAGCTACCGACAGGCGGTGCGGCTCATCGAGTCGGGGTCGCTGCCGGTGGAGCGCCTCCACACCCACCACTTTCCCCTGGAACAGGCCGCCGATGCGGTGCAGACCCTTGTCCAAGCAGGCATTCACAATGCCGTCTCCATTACCGTTGAACCCTAGAAACTCTTCCAAACCCGGAGTATTGCTGTGAACCCCGACGACCTCATTTTGATCAGCGTTGACGACCACATCGCCGAACCAGCCAGCATGTTCGAAGCCCACGTGCCCAAGAAGTACAAGGAGCACGCCCCCAAGGTGGTCACCGACGAGAACGGGCGGGAGCAGTGGTACTACGGCAAACTGCCAGGTCGGAATCTGGGGTTGAACGCGGTGGCCGGCAAGCCCCGGGAGCACTACAACATCGACGCCAGCCGCTACGACGAGATGCGGCCCGGCTGCTACGACGTGCACGAGCGGGTGCGGGACATGAACGCGGGCGGACAGTTGGCCGGGCTGAACTTCCCCAACTGGACCGGATTCTCCGGTCAGGTGCTCAACGAGGGTCCCGATCCCGACCTCAACGAAATCATGATCAAGGCCTACAACGACTGGCACGTTGACGAGTGGGTCGGTGCTTACCCAGACCGGTTCATCCCTTGCGGCATACTCCCGCTGTTCGACGTCGACCGAGCGGTAGCCGAGGTGAGGCGATTGGCCGACAAGGGCTGCCACGCAGTGACCTTCTCGGAAAACCCGGCCATGCTGGGAATGCCGTCTATCCACTCCGGGGCGTGGGACCCGCTTTTCGCGGCCTGTAGCGACTTGGGCACCGTGCTGTGCTGCCACTTGGGATCGTCGTCGCGGTCTATGGGCGCTTCGGCAGATGCTCCTCCCAGTGTGCCGATGACGCTCTCATCGGCCCTCACCATTTCCACATTGGTCGAGCTGGTATGGGCCGAGTTCTGGGATCGCTTCCCCGACCTCAAGTTTTCGCTTACCGAGGGTGACATCGGCTGGATCCCCTACTTCCTGTGGCGGGCCGAGCACGTGCAAGACCGCCACTCAGGCTGGACCAAGCACGAATTCGGGATCGACGGCGGACCCACCGGCGTGTTCCGCAATCACATCCTGTGCTGCTTCATCAATGATCGCATCGGCGTGAAGCTGCTGGACGAGTTCAATGTGGACAACCTGTGCTGGGAGTCGGACTACCCCCACTCCGACGGTACGTGGCCCCAGTCACCCGAGTACGTGGCGAAGCTTCTCGGTGAATTGCCTGAAGATGTGGTGGCCAAGATCACCCACAAGAACGCCATGCGCCACTACCGATTCGACCCCTTCGCCCACCGTCCGCCGGAAAAGTGCACCGCCTCAGCCCTCCGGGCCGAGTCGCCCGACGTCGACGTGGTGACTCATGTCGGCCGCCCCGCCGATGAGCGCGATGCCGAATTCTGGAACCGAATTCAGACTGGCGGCTGGAAGCGCGAGTAACCACGCGGCTACCCGCCGCGGCGGTAGTTGGCAATGGTGGTCGCCGCGGCAAACCGCAGATGGCACTGCGCGCGGATGTATTGAGCGGGCGCGGAATCTGACGAGCGGGCAGCGCTTCGAGCCCTGCGATTGAACACATCGGCATCGGCTCGGATGGCATCAGCAGTAGGCGGGGTATCGACCCGGGCAGCCAGCTCTCGAAGCCGATCAATCTGGGCTCGGATGAACTTGCTCGTACAATTGCCTGCACTGTGAGCGGCCTGGATGGCCTCCCACACTCCCTTGTAGGTGTTGGCGATGTCATCGAGCGCTTCGGGACTCAAGTTCTGAGGAAAGGCTTGCAAGGCGAGCTTCTGAGACAACAGTCGGGTCGGAGGATGCCACACCCCGAGACGTTCGGGAACCATGCGCCCGAGAGCGGTAGCCACACAAGAGGAGGCGAACACCAATGCCAACAGTGCGATGGCGATGAAGAATCCCGGATGCGGCGGACCTTGGTCCGGATGCCCAGCGCACCGAAGCGGCACCGCGGTCAGGCCGACGGCCATTGCGGTCACACCCATCATTAGCGAAGGGTGAGTTCTATCCCTCCACTTGATCGAGAACATCGACCGGATGCCGGCGACCGCCAGCAGCATCGCCAACACTGTCAGCGAAATGAAGAGATGGTGCTGCGTAGCACCTAGTCGGGTATCGACAGCCCAGCACAGCGGCACCGCCCCAATCGAAACAGCCGCGCTGGCCAGGGCAAGCAAGAGCGTCGGGTGCGGGTTTCTGACTGGAGGGGCCAAGAGTTGGTCAAGCAGGGGTGAGGGATCTCCAAGAGAGGTCTCGTAGCCTACCGCGCCTATCGAATCTCCCAGCTAGGCCAGGGGAAGGGCGAAAAAGGCAATGGCCACATAGTGGACGGCCACTGCTGCAACCACCAGCAGGTGGAATATCTCGTGGTAGCCGAACCAGCGCGGCCACGGATCGGGACGCCGGGCGGCGTAGATGAGCGCGCCCAGCGTGTAGAGACCCCCGCCGATGAACAGCAGCGTCGACCCGGCAACGCCCAGGCCACGCCAGACGTCGTCGATAACCAGCAACGCGGCCCAGCCGACGACTGGATAGGGGGCGATCAACACCCACCGGGGAGCGTTGAGCCATGCCACTCGGCCGATGACCCCGAGCAGCGCTCCAGACCACACCACGCTCAGGACTAGCTGCGCAGAGCCGGTTCCAAGTGCGAAAAAGCCCACCGGGGTATAGGTGGCGGCGATGAACACGAAAATCATGGAGTGGTCGAGGCGGCGGATCAAGGCATGGACCCGAGGCGTCCAGTCGA
>VYDF01000136.1 GCA_009843565.1 Acidimicrobiia bacterium
GCGGTTGGTTGACCCACCACCTTCCCGCCCGCACCGAGGAACAGGAAGAAATCCGACTCCGCGCCCAGGCCGAGGCCGAAGCTCGCTGAGCCGACAAGCCGACCCCGGCGGCCTGCCCACCTGAAATCAGGTTCGGAACAAGCTACCTGCGCCGTCGTCGGGCCCGGTCGAGGTCTTGGTCGGCAAGTTCCTCGGCCAGCTCCAAGTAGCGCCGGAGCCGACCCTCATCCACGTTGCCCGCCACCGCACAGCCGGGCTGGCCTTGGTGCCAGCAGTCTTCAGCAAAGCGGCACTCATGGTCGAGGTCGTCGATCTCGGCGTAGGCCGCGGCCAATCCCTCCCATGCATCCCACGGCCCCACGGCTCGGATGCCGGGCGTGTCCACGATTGATCCTCCGCCGGGCAGGGCGATGAGACGCCGGGCGATGGTGGTGTGACGGCCCCGGGCGTCTCCTGCCCGCACTTCCTGGGTGGCCTGGACTTCGGCTCCCACCAAGGCGTTGATGAGCGTGGACTTGCCCACACCTGACGGCCCCAGCAACGCCAGAGTGCGGCCCCCCTCCAGCAGGGCGGTCAGGTTGTCGAGACCCTCGCCCCTCAGCGCGGCGGTGACCACCACCGTCGCCCCTGGGGCGAGGTTGGCGGCCTTTTCGGCATCGCGCTCAGGATGGCGGCGAAGATCGGCCTTGGCCAGGATCACCGCAACCGCTGCCCCCGACTGCCAGCCCACCACGCAGAAGCGCTCGAGCTGGGCCGGATTGATGCGCCGATCGAGGCCGTGTACCACCCCTACGACATCAGCGTTGGCCACCAGCGTCTGGGGACGGGCGTGCTCGGCCGGATCTCGCCTCACCACCAGCGTGCGTCGGTCCAGCACCTGTTCCACCGTGGGGATGTCATCGGGGTCGGGAACGACTGTGATCCAGTCGCCGGTCACCGGGGCCACATCATCCTGGGCCCGCTGGGAGTCGGAAGACACGCGGATCTGACCCTCGTCGGTCATCACCTCGCACTCGCCCCGGTCCACCTGCACCACCCGGCCCAGTCGTCCTTCCTGGCCCTGGGCCAGATCCCGCCACCGTTGGTCGGCGCCCAGGGCCTCCAGCGGCGTCATCGGATCACGATCATGGGGTCACTTTGCCCATTGCTCCCGAAGAAGGGCGGCGTCGGCCATGGCGGCCCCTGTGTGGTAGGAGTCGTCCCATGCACCGCCGTTGAGCTCCTTGTAGGCCCGGTGCACGTTGTAGGCCAGCCGCCAAGGCTCGTTCCACGATGCGTATTGGCCGGGGTCGATGGACTGGCAGGCTTGAGAGGTGGTCCGTCCCGCGGCGTGGTGGGCCGACGCCTCCTCCCACACGTACTCCAGGTATTCCCGCATGGCCCGCACTCCAGCGGTATCGCACAGGGGGCCGTGGCCCGCCACCACCGTCTCCGGGGCCATCGCTTCGATGGCCTCCAGCGCCTCCACCCAGGCCTGGTGGGTCCCCTCCCAACCGATGGGGGTGCAGAGATGGAACACAACATCGCCGGCGAACACCACGCCCTGGTCGGGAACGCTGACGATCAGGTCGCCCGCGGTGTGGGCCGGCCCCACATAGAGGATCTCCACCTCTAGCCCGCCAAGATCGAGTTGCAGGTCGCCATCGATCACCCGGTTGGGGGGCACGAGCTCCACATCGTCGAAGTGGAAATCCCGGAACGCCTCGGCAATGTCGGCCAGGTGCGGAGGGGGACTCTCCATGGCGGCCATGGATGCGGCCTGAGCGGGCGTGAACTCGTCGAACCGCTCAGCGCAGCCGGTGTGGGCGATGATCTCGGCCTCCTCGAAGATCTTGTTCCCCCAGCAGTGGTCGCCGTTGTGATGGGTGTTCACCACTCGGGTCGGGGTCTCGGGGTGCACCTCGGCGTAGAGATCGGCCATTTGGGCGGTGAGCTTCTGGTCGTAGAGGGTGTCGACCACCAAGCCGCCCCCGGCCGCGATGAAGCCCGAATTGCTCCAGCCCAAGCCCCGGTCGGGCTGCAAGCAGGCATACAAATGAGTGCCGATTGGCACGAGTTCCATAATCCGGCTCCAAGTAGTGGGAGTATTGGCCCAAACAGCGGGAAATCACAATAGCCTTAGATCCACACAGCCGGATGAGGAACACCCGGCCTAGCTGATCGGAATGCAAGCATGAGCGAATCCGAAGCGACTCCATCGACTGAGCGGCGAGCGGCTATCTCGCCGCTTCAGGCGATTTCCGCCGGGATCGTGGCCGCTGGGGCCGCGTTGGGCCTGAGCGAGATTCTTTCGGGGTTGAGCCGCAAGATCCCGTCGCTGGTGGTCTCGGTGGCCGATGTGATCGTCGACAAAACGCCCGGAGATATTGCCCGCTGGTCGATCGAAAATCTGGGCAGCAACCAGAAGCCGGCGCTGGTGTGGGGCATCATTGTGGTCTCGATCCTTCTCGGCGCGGTGCTGGGCTGGCCCTCCCGGAAGCGCTGGTGGGTGATGCCCGCTGGACTGGTGGTGTTCGCCGTGGTCGGTGGATGGGCTGCGGCCCGCAATCCCCTGTCGAGCGATGGTTTGGGATGGATGTCGGGGCTGTTGTCAGGTGCCTTCGGCATCGCGGTGTTCATGAGCCTCTACGCGCTGGCCCTGTTCTCCCGGTTTGGCGGCGGTGAAGAGCCTTCGGATGCCGAAGCCAGACCGGTGCCGATGGTCGGCCGGGGCCGATTCAACGACCGGCGCCGCTTTGTAGGCGCAGTGGGCATTATGGCTGGGGCATCGTTGGCCGGCGGATTGCTTGGACGATGGCTGCGGCGGCGAGACACCGTGGAAGGGGCACGCGAAGGGGTTGCCGAAGCCCTTCAAGGACGCACAATTGCCACACCCACTGCCCGGGCCACTCCGGCGCCGACCCAGCAGGCCGGAGCAGAGCCCGTGGAGTTGGACGCCACCCCAGGGGCGACACCTGAGGCAACGGCAGGCGCCGATCCAACCGCCGATCCCACCGCTGATCCAACTGCCGAGGCAACTGCCGAAGCCACCCCATCAGTCACGGCCGAGCCACTACGGGAGCCCAACTTCGACTACATCGCCGGGATCGCTCCGCTGATTACCCCCAATGAAGACTTCTACCTGATCGACACAGCGCTCTCGTATCCCCAGGTGGACCCCGCCGATTGGTCGCTGCGGATCCACGGCATGGTGGAGAGGGAGGTTGAGATCGGCTTCGAGGAACTGCTGGATCTGGGACTGGTCCGAGAGCAAGTGACCTTGTCGTGTGTGTCCAACAGCGTGGGCGGCAGCTTGGTGGGCAACGCCGAATGGGTGGGTGTGCCCCTGGCCACCGTGCTGGACCAGGCCGGAGTGCAGCCCGGCGCCACCCAAATCGTGGGTCGCTCGGTGGACCGGTGGACCGCGGGCTTTCCCACCGCGGTGGCGCTCGACGGGCGGATAGCCATGGTGGCCGTGCAGATGAACGGCGAGCCGCTTCCCATTTCCCATGGCTTCCCGGCCCGCCTGGTAGTGGCCGGGCTCTACGGCTACGTGTCGGCCACCAAGTGGCTTTCCGACATCGAGCTCACCACCTGGGAGGCCTTCGACGGCTATTGGATCCCCCGTGGTTGGTCGAAGGAGGGGCCGATCAAGACCCAGTCCCGCATCGATGTGCCCCGCAGAAGCTCAGTAATCGACCCCGGCCCCACCGCCATAGCCGGCGTGGCTTGGGCCCCCAGCCGGGCCATCGAGCGGGTGGAGGTGCAGGTAAACGACGAGGATTGGGTGGAGGCCGATCTCAGCCGGGAGACCACCATCAACTCCTGGCGGCAGTGGATGGTGACGTGGAACGCCACCCCCGGCCGCCACATCGTACGAGTGCGGGCCACCGACGGCACCGGCACCACCCAGACTTCGGAGATCAGCAGACCGGCGCCCGATGGGGCCACCGGTTGGCACACCATCGAGGTGAGGGCTGACGACGCCTGATTCCCCTTTGTGCCTTGGGGGAGTGATCCCACCCGCCAGTAGATTTCCCGCAGATGGATTTCGACCTCACCATTGCTGAGAGAGGCTTCCGCGACGAGGTGCGGACGTGGCTGGAGGAGCACCTGGTGGGGGAGTTCGCCGGGCTGCGGGGCCGGGGTGGTATGGGCCAAGAGGACATCCCCGCCGAGCAGCAGATTGCCTGGGAACGGGAGCTGGCCGGCGGCGGCTGGCTGGGCATCGACTTTCCCGCTCATTTGGGCGGTCGGGAGTGCAGCCTGTCGGAGCAGGTGCTGTTCCACCAGACCTATGTGGAGGCCCGAGCGCCGGGGCGGCTGCCCAACATGGGGGTCACGCTGCTGGGGCCCACACTGGTGGCCTACGGAACCACTGAGCAGCAGGAGCGGTTTGTGCCCCCGATCTTGTCGGGCGACGAGTTCTGGTGCCAGGGCTATTCCGAGCCCAACGCCGGCTCGGACCTGGCCAACGTGGGCACCAAAGCAGTGCTCGACGGGGATCGGTGGGTGGTCAACGGCCAAAAGATCTGGACCTCGCTGGCCCAGTACTCCCACTGGTGCTTTGTGGTGTGCCGCACCGACCCGGACTCGGCCCGCCATGCCGGGCTTTCCTACCTGCTGGTGCCCATGGACCAGCCGGGAATTGAGATCCGCCCCATCGTGCAGATCACCGGGGGAACCGAGTTCAACGAGGTCTTCTTCGACGACGCGGTGACCGATGCCGATCTGGTGGTGGGCCAGCCCGGGCGGGGCTGGGAGGTGGCCATGGGCACGCTGGCCTTCGAGCGGGGGGCGTCCACGCTGGGCCAGCAGACCTATTTCCGCCAGGAGCTGGACGCACTGTTGGCCCAGGCGCAGGCCAACGGCACAGCGCACGATCTGGTGATCCGCCAGGAGCTGTCCCAGGCCTACGCCACATTGGAGATCATGCGGTACAACAACCTGCGGATGCTCACGGTGGTGGACGCTGGCGGTGTGCCGGGGCCGGAGATGTCCATCGGCAAGCTGCTTTGGTCCAACTGGCACCGCTCGCTGGGCGAGCTGATGGTGGGAGTGCGGGGGGCGGACGCCATGGCAGTGTCGGCCGACGAGGGCGAGGCGTATTCGCTGGACTCCTGGCAGCGCACCTTCTTGTACAGCCGAGCCCACACCATCTATGCCGGGTCGAACGAGATTCAGCGGAACATCATCGGCGAGAGAGTTTTGGGATTGCCCCGCGAGCCGCGATGATTTCAATCACAAGAACGAGGAGCAGCCATGGCTGAGGCATACATCATCGACGCAGTGCGCACGCCGGTGGGACGACGGGGCGGCAGCCTCTCGCAGGTCCACCCGGCTGATTTGGGGGCCCACCCCATCACCGGACTGCTCGAGCGGACCGGTGTCGACCCGGCTGCGGTCGACGACGTGATGTACGGCTGCGTTGACGCCCTCGGTCCCCAGGCCGGCGATATCGCCCGCACCGCCTGGCTGGCCGCCGGGCTGCCTGAACACGTTCCTGGGACCACCATCGACCGCCAGTGCGGATCGGCCCAGCAGGCCGTCCACTTCGCCGCTCAGGCGGTAATGGCCGGCGTGAACGACATGGTGGTGGCCGGTGGCGTGCAGAACATGAGCATGATCCCTATCGGCTCGGCCATGGAGGTGGCCCAGCACGTGGGGGTGGAAGACCCCGACCCCTTCACCGGCTCCGACGGCTGGGTCGATCGCTACGGCACCCAGGAGGTGTCGCAGTTCCGGGGCGCTGAGCTGATCGCCGAGCACTGGGACATCAGTCGTGAGCAGATGGAGGAGTTTGCGCTGGCCAGCCACGAGCGGGCGGCCACCGCCACCGACGAGGGCCGGTTCGACAACGAGATACTTCCCCTGGCCGGCCTGGAGTTCGACGAGGGCATCCGGAGGGGCACCACCTTGGAGAAGATGGCCAGCCTGTCACCGCTGGCCGAGGGAGGGCGGCTGACCGCCGCGGTGTCCAGCCAGATCTCCGATGCGGGCTGCGCCATGCTGATCGCCGGAGAGCAGGCGGTGTCCGACCACGGGCTCAAGCCCCGGGCCCGCTTCCACCACATGTCGGTGCGGGGCGCCGATCCCATCTTCATGCTTACCGGCCCCATTCCGGCCACCGAATATGCACTGGCCCGTACCGGCATGACCATCGACGACATCGACCTGTTCGAATGCAACGAGGCTTTCGCCCCGGTGGTGCTGGCCTGGATGGGCGAGCACGACGTGCCCCACGAGAAAGTCAACGTGAACGGCGGGGCCATCGCTTTGGGCCATCCTCTAGGGGCCACCGGTGCCCGGCTGATGACCACCCTGCTGAACGAGTTGGAACGCACCGGCGGCCGATACGGCCTGCAAACCATGTGCGAAGGCGGCGGCCAGGCCAACGTCACCATCATCGAACGCCTGTAGTCGGCGTATGACCGAGTTCGCCGACAAGGTGGTGATCGTCACCGGCGCGGCCCGAGGCATAGGGCGGGCCGCCGCGGCTCAATTCGCCGGCGCCGGAGCGACCGTGGTGGGGGCCGACCGGGATGTTGAAGCCTTGGAGGCGGTCGGGGAGCTCTCGCTGCGGCTGGGCGGTGACGTGGGCGACACTGCCGACGCCCACGCGATCATCGACGACACGCTTGCCGCGTTCGGACGTCTCGACGTGTTGGTGAACAACGCTGGTGTTTGGTTGCTCAAGCCCACTTCGGAGATCACTCCTGAGGAGTGGGACGACCAGCTCTCCACCAACCTTCGTTCGTTCTTCCTGCTCATTCGCCGGGCCTATCCCGCGATGGCCGAGGCCGGAGGCAATGTGGTGAACGTGGCTTCTATCGCCGCTCTGCGGTTCACCACGCCTCACGTGGCCTACGCATCGGCCAAAGCCGGGGTGATCGCCATGACCAGGGACTTGGCTGCCGAGTATGCCCCCGACGTGAGGGTGAACGCGGTGGCCCCCGGCCCCATCGACACCATGCACCTCACTGCGTCGATGACGCCCGAAGAGAAGGCTGACTTCGGCCGCCGCTACCCACTGGGCCGCATGGGTGAACCCGAAGACGTGGCCCACGCCATCGTCTTTCTGGCCTCCCCCAAAGCCGCCTACATCACCGGCGCCACCCTCCCCGTCACCGGCGGCACCGAACTCGGCGTACCCAGTCTCTTCTAACCCTCGATGCGGTCGATGAGGCCCCAGTTCAGGGCGGTGGTGGCGTCGATCTCGGTGTTGGTGAGGGCGAAGTAGCCCAGGCGCTGTCGGCCTATGCGGCGGGCGATGCTGACGGTGCCGCCCGCGCCGGGGACTAGGCCCATGGCCACCTCGGGCAGGCGGAATGTGGTGTCGGGGTGGGCGGCCACGTCGTGGGCGTAGGCGGGCAGTTCCACGCCGGCGCCGACACAGCTGCCGTGGACCATGACTCGGGTCTTGGCAGCGAGGCGGTCGATCCAGAAGGCGGCGCTGCGCACCGATCGGACGCGATGTGCGGTGCCCGGGTCGGGGGTGGTACCGAACTCAGCCAGATCACCACCGGAGCAGAACGTGGGGCCGGCGCCATCGAGCACGATCCCGTCCAGGCTGAGATCGGCCCACGCCGCCCGAAGCTGTTCGACCAGCCCGTCGCGCATCACGGTGCTGAAGGCGTTGTGGCGTTCTGGCCGGTTGAGGGTGAGCCGCAGGGTGGATCCGTCGCGCTCGGCCAGCACGGCGGGCTCGGGGTTGTCGGGAACCTGGCGGGTGGGCTGGGAGGCCAACCACCCTTGGAACTGGGGCCCGGACTGAAGGGTGGAGTAGGCCAGCGACTCGGCCACCAGCCCGTCGGCGGTGGAGCGGTCTTGGCTTAGGCGCAAGAGTTGAACCAATGCCACTGCCGCGGCCGGCGATTCTGTTGCGGCTTCGGCAATTTGGTCGATCTCTTCGGCGGGCACGGCCAGCGCAATTGGGAGGTCGCCAGAGGCGAGCACGATGTCGAAGGAGGCGCAGATCTCGGCCAGCCTTGGGAAATCGGCAGGGTCGCGGTCATCGGGTACTGAGGCCACCATCACTGCGGGGGTGCTCTTCATTAGGTCTGTCGTCTCGGGCGATGGCCATTGCGAAAGGTCCGCCGCGGTCAGCTCGACGAGAATTACCGGGCAGTCGGCCAGTCCGTAGTCCTCCCCGGCGTAGGGGAGCGACAACAGTGTCTTGGACTCAGCCAGACCCGTGACTTGAACTGGCGAGCTCATCGCGCAGGATCCGGCGCAGGAGTTTGCCGGTCTCGTTGTAGGGCAATTCGTGGCGTACTTCTATGCGGTCTGGAGTGCGCGACGACCGCATCTGAGTCTTCACGAACTCCTGGAGTTCCGCGATATCCACCGTCTCGCCCTTGGCGGGCACCACCACAGCGGCCACCGCCTCGCCCCACTGCTCGTCGGGCACGCCGACGGCGGCGGCATCAGCCACCGACTGGTGGCTCAACAGCACGTCTTCGATCTCGCCGGGGGAGATGTTCTCCCCGCCCCTCACGATGATGTCGTCAATGCGGCCTTCCACGAACAGGTAGCCGTCGTCATCAAGCGAGCCTCCGTCGTTGGTGGGAAACCAGCCGTCGGGGGTGACTCGGGAGTTCCGCCCCAGGTATTCGCCCGAAACCTGCTCGCCTCTTACCCAGATCTCGCCGGAGGTGCCGGTGGGAACCGGTTCGCCCTCCTCGTCGCGGATGTCCACCTCGATAGCGGGCAGCGGTCGGCCCGCTGAGCCCAGCCGGGCCCGCACGGACGGATCGTCGGAGCGGTGGGCTTCGCGATGCTCGTCGGGGCCCAGCACGGCCACAGTGGAGCTGGTCTCAGTGAGGCCGTAGGCGTTCACGAAGTTGGTGTCGGGCAGCACTTCCAGGGCTCGGGCGATGACCGGCGCAGGCATCTTGCCGCCCCCGTAGGAGAGGGCTCGCAATGAGGGAAGGCCGCCACCGACATCTTCCAAATGGTCCACAATGCGGGCCAGCATGGTGGGCACGACCATGGCGTGGGTTACTCCCTCGGCCCGGACCAGGTTCACCCAGTCGGGGGCGTCGAAGTTGGGGAGTTGCACGATGCGGCGCCCGGCGTACACCGAGCTCAAGATCGCAGCCATGCCGGCCACGTGATAGGGGGGCACCGAGACCAGAGTGGCCTCGTCTTCGGCAGCCCCCATGAACTCCACCGATCCAATGATGTACGACACCAGATGCCTATGGCGCAGTACCGCCGCTTTGGGGGCGCCAGTGGTACCGCTGGTGTAGAGCAGGATGGCGATCTCTTCGGGGTCGACGTTCCAGTCGCTGTCGGGGGCGCTTCCCTCAGCCCACTGGGCCAGGAAGTCGGGCCTGACCACGGCCCGCACGCCGTCGAGGTCGCCGATGGCGTCCAAGGCGTCGTCGTTGCAGACCGTGACCGAGGGAGCTACCTCGGCGGCCAAGTGGCGCAACTCGGGCACGGTGAGGCGATAGTTGAGGGGAACGAACGGCACCCCGGCCCAGGCCGAGCCGAACAAGGCAATGGGCAGGGCCTCGCTGCTGACGTCCACCATGCTGACCCGGTCGATTCCCGCCTCGCGGAAACGCATGGCAGTGGCCCCGGCCCGCTGGAACAGCTGCTCGTAGGTGAGTCCCTGTCCCTGGGATCCAACCGCGGTGCGGTCGCCGAAACCGCTGGAGGCCATCTCCAGCAGCATCATCAGGTTCATAGGCTCATTCTCTGCGGTGCGTCTCCCGGCGGGCGTTTGCCCTGGCTAGTCGGAGGCCGGGAGGGGTTTGGCCTCTTTCAGGCCGAGTGGGGTGCCCCCGAGCGCCAGCGAGCCGTCGCCGGGCTTGGTGCACAGAACCTCGAGAGATTCGTCTTCGTTCACGTAGCGCTTGCCCAATGCGGTGCCATCGGCAGCACTGGCGGCAACCTCGCCGTTGCGCTCGGCGTCGGCCGGATCGGCCATCGGCGAGCCGCCGCAGGTGATGTCCACGTCGCCGCTTGGTGCTTTCACCACGATCAGCTCGGTGTCGCACACCGAGCTCTTGAGGCGGCTACCCGGTTTCAAGTCCATTCCTACCTCCTGGGAGATATCTCCCAATCTTTTCCCTTCAGCCTCAACAGGTACAAACTGCGGTGGTGCAGTCATCTAGCAGCGGGCGGCATCCGGCGTTAGTTTGGGCCGAGTCTGGGCTCATGGGTTTGACCGGCCCGGAGCACGGGCCGCCGGCGCTGGCCTCCGGGCGCTGGGTAGAGCGGCTTGACGGCGTCGTGAACGACATCTCTGAGCTGTGCGGGCAGCGGCTAAGGACCAATGCCGCCGGCTTTCTGGGGGAGCGGGCCGCACTGGTTGGCCGAGGTCGAAGAGGCTCAGTGTCGGTGGGGGGAGCGTGTCGCATGGTGACCGCAGCCGACGGCGTGTTGGCGGTGTCGCTGGCCCGCACCAGCGACTCCGAAGCGGTTCCCGCTTGGCTGGAGTTCGGTGATCTGGCCGGGGGCGACGTGTGGGCCGAAGTGGCCGCGGGGGTGCGGGACAAACCGGTGGCCGAGCTGCTCGAGCGGGCCGAATGGCTGGGTTTGGCGGTGGGAGAGGCTGTCCGTCCGCCCCCACCACCCGAGCCCTGTTCGCTCACCGACGCCGGACCGGCGGGATCAGACCGCAACCTGGTGCTGGACGTGAGCTCGCTGTGGGCTGGGCCTCTGTGCGGGTCGCTGCTGGGCGGCTTCGGATTCGAGGTGCTGAAGGTGGAGGCACCAGGCCGCCCCGACGGTGCCCGGTACGGCTCGCCCGCGTTCTATGAGCGGTTGAACCAGGGCAAGCAGGACACGGTCATCGATCTGGGATCCGAGGAAGGTCGCCATCGATTTATGGATCTGTGTCGCAAATCGGCAGTCGTCGTGGACGGCCTGCGGCCCCGGGTGTGGGCCAACTGGGGAATCGACCGACTGGAGGTGGCCCAGAGTTGCGGGTTGGTGTGGATTTCGATCTCGGGCCACGGCGACGGGCGGGCCGGATTTGGTGATGACGCCGCGGTGAGCGGGGGCCTTTGGCTGTCAGACCCCGACGGTGGACTGCCGTGGTTTGTTGGCGACGCGGCCGCCGATCCGGTGGCTGGCTTGGTGGCGTGTCGAGCTGCGGGCAAGGCGATGGCCGCCGGTCGGGCCGGGCTGGTTGAAGTGGCCATGAGCCAGGCGGTGAGCTGGGTTCGAGATGGTGACGACCTGAGCGCACCCGGCGCCGAAGTCTTCCGCCGGGGCGACCATTGGGTGGTGAGTGCCGAGGATGAAGAGCAGATCGTGCTGGCTCCCCGCGATGGGGTCTGATCGTGATGACTAACGGGTCTACGCAGCTTCGATGTCGGTGAGTGCGAAGTCGTTGCCCTTGAACAAGAGAGGTTCCCCAGTCTCCTTGGCCAAGGCGTAGGCGAAGCAGTCCCCAAGGTTCAACGCCGCGGGGTGGTTGCCCTTGCCGAACTGCCGCCAGGCCCGGCGAGCGGCTTGGGCATGCTCGGCGGTGACCGCAACGAGTTGGATGGGAGATTCTTCGATGAGGAGGTCGAGCTCATGGCCGCCAGCGAAACTGGTTCGTGCCTCCAGGACGATGGCGGTTTCAAGAAAATTGGCAGCCGACATAAGGCAGCGTTCGGCCTCCGCAATCGCTCTCTTGTAGTGCTCGTAATCGGGCTCTCTGAGGAGGATGGACAGCACGGCCGACGTGTCCACGATCACTTCGGAGCCCCGTGCTCGTCGTACAAGAAGTCGCCGTGGTCCACCGCTGATGGGCCGCCATCACGAAGAAGTTTGGAGCAGCGCCGTGAAATGGCCTCAATCGCTTCCATGCGGGCTTCAACGCTGCGGCTGCGCTTTTCCCGTTCGAGGCGCTCTTGCAGGGCCACGGTGATTGCCCCGGTCATCGTCTCACCCGTGAGGCTGGCGAGTTCACTGGCCAGTCGGCACGTCTCGTCATTCTTGATATTGAGACTCATTGAAATTCTCTCATGGTAGAATCGAATTTATTTTTCTACCATACACCGCCAATGGTCCCATTCAAACGGTAGGTTGAGACGGTGTTCGCAAGGAAGAGCAGCGGCTCTGGGCACCTCGGCGAGGGGCACCACCGCAATGTGACCCGGGGCGGGTACCGGGCGGCGGTGTTCGGGGTGAGCGACGGCTTGGTGTCCAACGTGGCTCTGATCTTGGGTGTGGCCGGGGCCAGTTCGGGGCAGGAGCTGGTGCGGATTGCCGGAATCGCGGGCCTCATCGCCGGGGCAGTATCCATGGCCGCCGGGGAGTACATCTCTATGCAGGCCCAGCGGGAGTTGCTGGAGCGAGAACTGGAGATGGAGCGACGGGAGCACGTTCGCAATCCGGAGCACGAGGTGGAGGAGCTGGCCGAGATCTACGAGTCGAGGGGTATTGACCCAGACACGGCTCGGGAGATGGCCACCAACATCATGGACGACCCTGAGAAGGCTCTAGAGGTTCACGCCCGAGAGGAGATGGGCATCGACCCCAACGAGCTGGGCAATCCCGTGTTCGCGGCAACCACTTCGTTTTTCTCCTTCGCCTTCGGTGCAGTGCTGCCGCTGCTGCCCTGGTTCTTCACCGGCGGAAACGGTGCCATCGTGGGGTCGATATTGCTCGGAGTTGTGGGCGCAGTACTGGTGGGGGGCGCGCTGGCGCTGGCCACCAGCCGGTCGATTGTGAGGGGTTCGCTGCGCCAGCTTGTGATCGCGGCGGCGGCAGCCGCCATCACATTCGGAATCGGCTCTGCCGTGGGAGTAGGCGTATGACTGATTGGGAGTGGACGTTGGGCGGCCTTAAGAGCGACAAGGATCCCATTTGGAGTGATGCCAACATTCTCGACCCGTCCAGTGTGCTGCTCACCGACAAGGTGGCCATCGTCACCGGCGGCGCTCGGGGAATCGGAGCGGCCACCGCGGTGGCTCTGGCCCGATTCGGCGCCGATGTGGCCATCTGCGACCGGGAAGCCGAAGACATGGCCCGCGCCGCCGCCGCGGTGGAGGCACAGGGCCGCCGTTGTCTGACCGGGCTGTTCGACGTCCGCCACCCTGAGCCCCGAGACGCCTGGCTGGAAGAGGTGGGCGAGGCCTTTGGGCGTGTGGACGTGCTGGTGAACAACGCCGGCGGCACGTTCAATTCCCCGTTTGCCGACATCAACCTCAAGGGCGAGGCCGCGCTGATTGCCGAGAATTTCACCCAGGTCACCGGATTCATTAGGGGGTGCATCCCGCTGATGAGCGAAGGGGGGTCGATCATCAACGTCACCTCCATCGAGGCCCATCGGGCCGGTCCGGGCTTCACGATCTATTCGGCGATGAAGGCGGCCCAGGCCAATCTGGCCATGAGCCTGTCGCTGGAGCTGGCTCCTGCCGGTATCCGGGTCAACTGCATCGCCCCCGACGTGATCCCCACCGAGGGCGAGAGGATGCTCGGCGACGAGAGCACCGACGAAAGATCCCAGCTGGCCCCCCAACCGTGGCTGGAGGGGGGATCGGTGCACGACTGCGCCGCGGCCGTGGTGTATCTGGCTGGGGACATGTCCCGGTTTGTGACCGGCTCCACCATTCATGTCGATGGTGGAAACATTGCCGCCGCCGGATGGAAGCGCCGCATCACTGGCCGCTACTCCACGTAGTCCAACCGCCTAGGGTTCCAGCCGGTACATCACCGCGAAGGAACTGACATGGACATTGATGTCGATCGGGTAACTGAGCTGGCCGGGGAGGTCGCCACCCACATGGCCGGGGCCACCACCATGGCCATGGTCCACATCGGCGACGAGCTGGGCCTGTATCGGGCGATGGCCGGTGCCGGTCCGATGACTGCCGATGCCTTGGCTAAGACGACGGGCTGCCATCCCCGCCTGGTCACCGAGTGGCTGCGCCAGCAGGCCGCGGTCAAGTTGGTGGAGATCGACGGCCAAGACGACGAGGATGTCACATTCCAATTGACCGATGAGGCTGCCACGGTGCTGGCCTGGGAGGTGAGCCCCGCATTCTTGGCCGGAGGCATCGGCATGTTCCGGGCCATGTTCGCCGACATGGAGGACATACTCGAGGCCTTCCAAGGAGACGGCGGTTTGGCGTGGGGCGACCACCACCCTTGCCTTTTCACTTCCACCGCCCGGTTCTTCCGCCCCCAGTACGAGATGTACTTGGCCAACGAGTGGATCCCAGCCGCCGATGGGATCGACGAGAAACTCCGGGCCGGGGCCACCGCGGCCGATGTAGGCTGCGGCTGCGGCGACTCTGTGCAGATCCTGGCCTCGGCCTACCCCGAATCCCACTTCACCGGGTTGGACTTTCACGGACCGTCCATCGATCAGGCCAAGGAAATGGCGGCCGAGGCTGGTGTGGCCAACGCCTCCTTCGAGGTCGCCGATTCCAAGGGCTACCACGGCACCTACGACGTGATCTTCTTCTTGGACTGCCTCCACGACATGGGCGACCCGGTGGGCATCGCCGCCCACGCCCGCAACCAGTTGGCCGAGGACGGTTCAGTGCTCATGGTGGAGCCGTTCGCCCTGGACGGCCACGTCCGAAATCTGACCGAGAACCCCATGGCAGCCACGTCGTACGGCGCCTCAGCGGTGTTTTGAATACCGTGCTCACTGGCCCAACCCGTCGGGTTGGGGATGGGCGCTCAGTCGGGCGAAGCGGCCATGCGGGAAGTCTTCACTGCCGCCGGCTACTCCCGCTTCGAGCGGGTGACCGAGACCAACGCCAACATCATCTACCAAGCCCGCCCGTAGTTTTTCGGGTCGCCGGATCCCGAGGGCAGCCGGTACACTTCAGCGTTCCCGCCCCGTTCGTCTAGAGGCCTAGGACGCCAGATTCTCAATCTGGTAACACGGGTTCGAATCCCGTACGGGGTGCCACTACTACGGGCCAGCCTTCGTGGATGTGTTCGTGGGCATGCCTGAATCGACTTCAATCAAGGTCTCGGTCCAAACCCTGTGGTCTCTTGCAGCGAGCTGAACACATTTGGAGCGCGAGACTTACGCCGAACCTGAGACGACATAGGAAACGGAGAAAACAATGGGCTGTATGGACGGAAAAGTCGCGTTGGTTACCGGAGCAAGCGGCGGGATCGGCATGGCTGCGATGCACAGGCTGGCCGGAGAAGGTGCCGCGGTAGTGGGGGTGGATCTCGCCGACGAGGGTGGCGAGAAGCTGGTGGCCGAGCTTACCGAGAGCGGAGCCCGGGCGGTGTACCAGCACTGCGACGTGGGTTCGCTGGAAGATGTCACCAATGCGGTCGAGCGGGCAGTTTCTGAATTCGGCCGCATCGACGTGCTGTTCAACAACGCGGCCACCAGCACCGGGGGGTACATCCCCGATCTCGATGCGGAGGGCTGGGATTCCAGCCTGCGGGTGATGCTCACCGCGGCGATGTACGGCATGAAGGCGGCCATCCCCCACATGGCCGCTCAAGGAGGAGGGTCGATCATCAGCACCTCTTCGATTTATGGAGTGGTGGCCTCTTCGGGCAACGCTCCCTACTGCACAGCCAAGGCGGGGCTCATCAACCTGACCCGCACTGCGGCGGTGGAATGGGGCCGCAAGAACATCCGGGTCAACGCCATCTGCCCCGGCGTGGTGGAGACGCCCATGTACGGCGCGGTCCTCGATATCGGCCTGAAGACCCACGAGGAGATCTCGGCCATGCACGCATTGGGCCGGACCATCAAGCCCGAAGAGATCGCCAACTTGGTGCTGTTTCTGGCCTCAGATGAGTCCTCGGCCATCACTGGCCAGGCCATCGTCATCGACGGCGGCCTGCTGTCTGATTGCAACTTGACCGGTGTGCCGCCGGCCTGATGGGCCACGGGCCTGTGATCTTGTGAGCGATATACTAGCTAAGTAGTTAGCTAGGTATGCCTGTGAGCGGTTATGCTTACGACATGTTGACGGTGGGAATGCACGAGGCGAAAACAACACTGTCAAAGCTGATCCGAAAGGCGATTGCAGGGGAAGAAGTGGTGATCACCAAGTCCGGCACCCCGGTGGCAAAACTTGTTGCCGTGGTCCCCGAGGGGCCACGAGAGCTGGGCAAAGACGTGGGCCGCTTCTTGGTGCCCGACGACTTCAACGACCCGCTTCCCGACGACCTGCTTGATGCATTTGAAGGCCGGTGACCTCGACCGTCCTTTTGGACACCCAAGTCTTCTTATGGATGCACGCGGCACCAGACCGGCTTTCAAGCTCGGCCCAGTCGATGCTGGCCGATCCAACCCAAAGGGTGCTGCTGTCGGCCGTATCGTCTTGGGAGATTGCCATCAAACACGCATTGGGACGCCTTAATCTTCCCGAACCGCCCGCGGAATATGTTCTCAGCAGGATTGCCAGCGCCCGCCTAACAGCAATAGCCATCGAGCACTCCCATGCCCTGCTCGCCGGTGCGCTTCCCCCCCACCACCGCGATCCCTTCGACCGGTTGTTGATTGGTCAGGCCGGGGAGCTGGGCATACCCGTTATGACCTCAGACCAGGTGTTCGATCAATACGATGTCGAGGTCATCTGGGCCGACCGGCAATAGCCGGAGATTGCTGATGGCGCACCGCGAATAGTTGGCAGACCATGCCGGCGGTGCCGTAGGCGAGGTAGCCGATGCCGACGGGGGTGACGGTGCCGCTGATGGCCTGGTTGATGATTTCGGCCAGTAGGGCGCCGAACATCGCCATGGTGAAGCCGAGTACAGCGGCGGCGGTGCCGGCCATCTCGCCCATGGGCTCGAGCGCCAGGCTCTGGCCCAACGGGAAGAACGCCACCATGCAGGCATTGGCCAGGCTGAAGATGGTGATCCACAGAACGAACGGCGGCCTTCCTCCCGCGGCTAGGGTCAGGCCCAGCATGGTGCTGGCCGCACAGATCTGTAGGCCGCCGGCGCTGAGCGCCACCGAGCGGGCCCGGAATCGGTGCAGTGCCCGGTTGTTGAGCAGCGTCACCAGGCCCATGCCGGCAGCCATGATCGAGAAGTAGGGAACGAACCAGTGCTCCTGATCGAAGACGTCGTCGAAGATCAACTCGGAGCTGGATAGGAACGAGAAGAAGGCGCCGGCGGAGAACATGGTGGCGAGGGTGTATCCCAGCGTCACTGGGTGGGTGGTTACCGACCGGAAGCCGGCCATCGTTGATCGGAAGGTCAGCGGTCGCCGGTGCTCGGGCTTCAGCGTCTCCTCCAACCGCAACGACCACGCGATGATCGCCACAGCGGTGAACACGCTGAAGGCCATCACATACCGCCACGAACCCAGCTCCAGCAAGCCCTTCCCCAGCGGCGGACCGGCCACCGGGGCCCAGAAGAACACCGCCATGACCAGGGTCATCACCCGGGCCATGGCATCGCCCGAGTAGTAGTCCCGCACGATGGCTTGCGCCGCGGTGCGGGGGCCGGCCGCCGCGAAACCCCAAATGAAGCGGCTCACGTAGAGCATGCCCAACGTCACCGACAGGGTGGCCATCAGCGACGCCAGGCCGTACAGCACCATGCTTCCGATGAGGATCCGCTTTCGACCCAGAGCGTCGGCCATTGGGCCGTAGACCAGGTTGCCGATGCCCGACCCGACGAAGAACAGCGTGATGGTCAGCGACAGGCCGGTGGAGTCCTCCGGCAGGTTGAACGCATCACGCATGGCCGAGAACGCCGGGAGCAGGGTGTCGATGGCCAGAGCCGACCCGGCGCTGATCATGGCGATGAAGAGGATGAACTCCCGTTCGCCCAATCGGCGGCCGGTGTAAGTGGATGCGGGAGTGCTCACACCGGCCGACTTCTCATAACGGCGTAGCCTGTCCGCCATATGGAGATGAAGTCAAAGGAGTATCCCCAGCAAGCTCTGGCGATCAGGGGCGTCCTGCCAACGAAGTGGTCAAGGATATGACTGCGTTGGAAGGCAAGGTGGCGCTCGTCACCGGGGCGGCACGGGGACTTGGTGCCGAGATCGTGCGCCGCATGGTGATGGCTGGCGCCCAGGTGATCGCGGCCGACAAGCGGGTGGACGATGGGGCCGCAGCCGCTGCCGAGGCCGGGGCCGGGTTCGTCGAGTTGGATGTGACCGATGCCGAGCAGTGGGCCGCGGCGGTGGATGCGGCCGCCATCGCTGGCGGCGACCGCCTCGACATCTTGGTCAACAACGCGGCGATCACGCGGGTGGTCCCCATTTTGGACTGCGATCCTGCTGAGTTCCGCAAGGTGATCGACACCAACCTGGTGGGCACCTTCTTGGGCATCCAGACCGCGGCGCCAACCATGGCATCGAGCGGGGGAGGGTCGATCGTGAATCTGAGTTCACCCAGCGCCTTCGAGGGCACGGTGGGGATGCCGGCCTACTCCACGTCCAAGTGGGGCATTCGGGGGCTGACCCGCACTGCGGCCTTGGAGCTGGCCGATCTCGGTATCCGGGTAAACGCCGTGGTGCCCGGTCCTTTGCGCACCGCCATGACCCGCCGACCGGGATGGGAAGACGACGACTACGAGCGCCACTACGGTGCCACCGTGCCGCTTCGGCGCATGGCCGAACTGGGCGAGGTGGCCGACTTGGTGGTGTGGTTGGCCTCCGACCAAGCCTCCTACTGCACCGGCGGCGACTACGCGGCCGACGGCGGACTAGGTGCGGGCTCGCCTGCCCCTGCCTCCGACTAGGTGCCCGATGTCGATGGCGGCCTCATCGTGAAGTTCGGGTTCCCGTTTATCTCACTGCATCCGGGGGCATGGGTTGAGGTTGCCCAGGCCGCCGACGAGGCCGGGTTCGAGTCGTGCTGGATCGCCGATCATCTGGTGTTCCCAGTGGAAATGGAGGGCACGTTGGGCGACGTCGCCCACCCCAATGTGCCGCCAACGGTCCCGGTATACGACGCCCCGGCCTATCTGTCGTACCTCGCCGGGTTGACCACCCGCATCAACCTCGGCGTCTATGTGTACTTGGCCGGGCTGCGCCACCCGTTCACCACCGCCCGGGGCTTCGCCACCTTGGACCGGGTCAGCAACGGGCGGGCGCTGGTCGGCGTGGGAGCGGGATGGCTACGCAACGAGTGGACCGCAGCCGGTATGGATCCCCGGACCCGGGGGCGCCGCCTCGACGAGGCCCTGGACGTGTGCGTGCGGCTCTGGACGGAGCCCGAAGTGGAGCACCACGGAGAGTTCTACGACTTTGAGCCGGTGGCGTTCGAGCCCAAGCCGGTGCAGCAGCCCCACCCTCCAGTGCTGGTGGGCGGGTTGTCGGAAGCCGCGCTGCGCCGAGCCGCCCGCTTCCAGGGGTGGATGGGCATGGGCGACACCTTTGAGTCGGTGCGCCGGGCCGTTGACCGGCTGGCTGAGCTGGGCGCTCCCGACATTGAGATCACCGCCCAAGGCCGCTGCGAATCGCACGATGATCTGCGCCGGTGGGAGGACGCCGGCGCCCACCGTCTGGTGGTCACCCCGTGGGAGAGCACCAGCAAAGCGGTCGACTCGTTGCGGCGGTTCGCGGAGCGGTTTATCGCCTGACCGCCCCCGGTTGGAAATGTGCCAAAAAGCCCAGCGGAGGGCGTACAATGGTGTTTCTGCGCATTCAACGTCTGACTAGGGATTGCCATGGGTCGAGGATCAGAGAGCTTTCAGAAACGACAGCGGGAGAAGAACAAGCGAGAGCGGGCTGCGGCCAAGCAGGCCCGTCGTCACGGCAAGCTTGAAGTTCCCTTCGAAGAGGAGGCAGAGGCTCCTTCCTCGAACGGAAAGTCAGAAGCTGAGCTATACGAGGATTTCCGCCTGCTGAGCGAGAAGTACCAGTCCGGGGGAATGGACGAGGAGACCTACGAGCAGCGCCGGGCCGAGATCTTCGAGCAACTCGGCCTCGAGGTTCACTGAGCCAACTAGCTCACCCTGCCGAATCAGAAGAGGCTTAGCCAGCCGCGATCGGCCGACTCGTGGGCATACCCAGCATGCACGACAGCCCCGCCGACTGAAGCCCGCCCGCGCCGCCGGCCACCAGGATCACGAAGTAGTCGGGGGAGGGCACGATGGGCACCCGGTCGTTCTCGATGGCGACGCCTAAATTCTCGAGCACGTCTCGGGTGGGCTGGCGCCGGTATGGGGGGTAGAAGTCCAGCGGCACCCGGGCTTCGGCGAACAGGTGCTCTCTCAGCTCCTGTTTGGTGGGCAGCACGCTGGCCACCATCTCGGCGATCACCGGGCTCATCACCAGCACCGTGGGGAAGGGATTGGGGGCGTCGTGGCCACCGCACGGCCCGCTAGTGGCCAGCCCGTGAGTCACATGGTGCAGCACCTGCTCGGGTTCGTGGTGCATGTCGGTTATGGGCCACATTCCGTTCACCGCTAGCACCGTCACCACGTCGTCGTCGGCATCGAAGCCCGATTCGGTGTGGTAGGGCGGGTACGGGGAGGCCTCTTCGTTCTCAGCCACGCACAGCGAGGTGGCCTTTCCCGGCCAGCCCAGCGGCGCCTTGTCCACGTCTCCGGGGATGGCCCCGCCAATGTTCA
>VYDF01000111.1:0-12701 GCA_009843565.1 Acidimicrobiia bacterium
GTTCGTCGGTGCTGCGACGGTGGGGGGAGGACCGGCCTCTGCACGAGGTGATTGCCGACGACCCCGTGGGGGAGTTGGGTGCCGATGCAATTGGGTGGTTCGGCGAGCAGTTGCCCTTTTTGCTCAAGGTCTTGGCCGTCGAGCAGCCACTGTCGCTTCAAACCCATCCCACCCGCCGGCAAGCCCAAGCCGGCTTCGATGCGGAAGAACAGCTAGGCATTCCAATCGAAGCCGACCACCGGTCATACCGCGACCGCAATCACAAGCCGGAGCTGATCTGTGCGCTCGAGCCGTTCACCGCCTTTTGCGGTTTCAGGTCGCCGGACTCGTCGGCAGCGTTGCTGAGCTCGCTAGAGGTCTTTGAGCTGGCCCCGGCAATTGGTCTCTTGGAGGCCGGCGAGATCGGTTTGGCCTTGCGATGGCTGCTGGAGCTGCCCCCGGAATCGGGCACCTCGATTGCCCATCAAGTGGTGGAGGCCTGCACCCGGCCGGGGTCGTTTTCCGACGAGCGGCAGTGGGCGGTTCGGATAGGCGAGCAGCACCCCGGCGACATCGGGGTGGCTATCGCCCTCATGCTCAATCTGGTACGCCTCAACCCCGGCCAGGCCCTCTATTTGGGGGCGGGGAACCTGCACGTGTACCTGCACGGGGTGGCAGTGGAGGCAATGGCCAACAGCGACAACGTGCTGCGGGGCGGCCTTACCGTCAAGCACGTTGACCTGCCCGCCCTGCTTGAGGTGGTGGACTGCGACCCCGGTGAGGTGCAGCGGCAGACCCCCGATGGTCCTTATTTCGACTTTCAGACAACCGTTCCCGACTTCAGCCTTACCCGCATTGAACTGGCCGGAGGGGCGCGGTGTTCTCCCACCGGTCCGGAGATCGTGCTGTGCGTGTCGGGCGAGGCCAGCGCCGCGGGCCATCCGATCACCGCCGGCGGTGCGGTTTGGGTGCCGGCAGGCACCGGCAACTATGAGATTTCCGGAACCGGGCTGGTATTTCGAGCCCGAACCAACCAGCCGATATAGGGCGCAGGGGTGCGCGTGGGTAAAACTGTGGGTATGGCGCTGGACCCCCGTTTGCTCGAGATTCTGGCTTGTCCCGACGACAAGGGGCCGCTGCTGTACTTTGCCGACGAAGACTCGCTGTACAACCCCCGCCTGCTCCGCCGCTATCTGGTGGAAGACGACATCCCCAACATGCTCATCGACGAGGCCCAAACCGTGGACGACGACGAGCACGATCGCCTGATGGCGAAGGCGGAGTCCGAGTCCATTTCCTTCACCTTTACTCCGTGAGCGACTCAATGCTCAGACCAGACCGGGAGGAGCGGTGAGCGAGCGAGTGGACACGCTGGGCATGTGGCCGGCGGTCAACCGGTTGCCCGAGCAGATGTTGGACGCGCTGGACCGGACCAAAGATCTGACGGGTCTGCCCAACCGGACGGAAATCTCCAACGTGCTAGTACTGGGCATGGGTCCGGGCGGGTTCGCCGGCGATCTCCTGGCGGTGACCGCGGGTCCGTTCATGCCCTTGCCCATCGTGGTGGTCAAGAGCTACCAGCCCCCCTCCTATGTAGACGAGCAGACTCTGGTGTTCGCCCTTTCGGCCAGCGGCGACACCCCGGAGATCGTGCAGGCCGCGGCCCAGGCCGCCGGAGCCGGCGGGAGGGTGGTGGCGGTGACCGGAGGAGGGCAGTTGGCCCAGATGGCGGCCGACTGGGACGCCCCTCTGGTCGAAGTGGATCCAATGCTGTACCCGCCTCGGGCCGGCCTCAGCGTGCTCACCGTGGCCCCGATGATCATCCTGGAGCAGATGGGTCTGTTCCCCGGCGCCACCCAGTGGGTGCGCCACGCAGTGAACCAGATCCGCAGCCGAAGGGATGCGGCCCGAAAGCCCGCGGCAGATCTGGCCCGCCATCTTGCTGGAACCGTGCCGCTGATCTACGGCGGGGGAGGACTCGGCTCGGTGGCCGCCCGACACTGGAAGAACATGATCAACACCAGTGCCAAGGCGCCGGCGTTCAGTGCCGGGGTGCCAGATCTGTTGCACAACGAGATCGCCGGGTGGGGTCAACACGGAGATCTCACCCGGCAGGTGTTCAGCATGGTGGTGCTGCGCCATGAGCACGAGCATCCCGAAGTGATGCGAGGCTTCGAGATCCTGATCGACCTGATGGACGAGGTGGTGGGCACCGTCCACACTGTGGAGGCGTCCGGAGAGGGCCCGGTGGCCCAGATCTTCGATCTCATGTACCAGGGGTCGATCACCGCGCTGGAGATGGCCGCCGCGGTAGGCCTCGATCCCGGCCCGGTCCCGGCCATAATGGCAGCTCGCCAAGTGCTGGCGGGCCGCCCCCAATGAATTCCACCCACCAATACGGCAAGGAAAGAACCAATTGTCTGTAGACCATGACTTCAAGGTGGCCGACCTGGCCTTGGCCGAAGCCGGCCGCAAGGAAATCCGCTTGGCCGAGCACGAGATGCCCGGCCTCATGGCCCTGAGGGCTCAGCACTTCGACGACCAGCCATTAGCTGGGGCCCGAATCACCGGCTCGCTCCACATGACGGTGCAGACCGCGGTGCTGATCGAAACTCTCACGGCGTTGGGCGCCCATGTGCGCTGGGCGTCGTGCAACATCTTCTCCACCCAGGATCCCGCTGCCGCCGCGGTGGCCGTCGGCCCTACGGGAACCCCCGACGACCCCCAAGGGGTGCCGGTCTACGCCTGGAAGGGCGAGACCCTGGAGGAGTACTGGTGGTGCACCGAGAAGGTTCTGCGGTGGCCCGACGGCGGGGGGCCGAATCTCATCCTCGACGACGGGGGCGACGCCACCCTGCTGGTGCACATGGGTGCCGATGCCGAGGCGGCAGGCTCCGCCGGCGACCCCGATGAGGCCGACTCCGAGGACCTGGCCGAGATCCGCCGCCTGCTGGGCCGCACGCTGGCCGACGACCCGGGGCGGTGGACCGCCATCGCCAACGGCGTCCGTGGGGTATCAGAGGAGACCACCACCGGCGTGCACCGGCTCTATCGGATGAAGGCCGACGGCACGCTGCGGTTCCCGGCCATCGACGTGAACAACTCGGTTACCAAGTCGAAGTTCGACAACCTCTATGGCTGTCGGCACTCGCTGGTCGACGGCATCAACCGGGGGACCGACATGATGATCGGCGGCAAGACGGCGGTGGTGTGCGGCTACGGCGATGTGGGCAAGGGCTGCGCTCAATCGCTGCGGGGCCAAGGCGCCCGGGTAGTGGTCACCGAGGTGGACCCCATCTGCGCACTGCAAGCGGCCATGGAGGGCTTCGAGGTTCAGCGGCTGGAAGACGTGCTGGAGACCGCGGATTTATTTGTCACCGCCACCGGCTGTAAGGACGTGATCAGCGCAGAGCACCTGGGACGGATGAAACACCAGGCAGTGGTGGGCAACATCGGCCACTTCGACAACGAGATCGACATGGCCGGGCTCAACTCGCTGTCCGACGTGCAGCGCATCAACATCAAGCCCCAGGTAGACGAGTACGTCTTTCCCGACGGCCACTCGGTGATCATCCTGTCGGAGGGCCGCCTTCTGAACTTGGGCAACGCCACCGGCCATCCCAGCTTCGTGATGTCGTGCAGTTTCACCAATCAGGTGCTGGCCCAACTGGAGTTGCACGCCAACGCCGAGTCCTACGGCACCGACGTGACCACCCTGCCCAAAGAGCTCGACGAGATGGTGGCCCGGCTGCATCTTGACGCCCTCGGGGTGCGCCTCACCACGCTGACCTCTGCTCAAGCCGACTATATGGGGGTGTCGGCCGACGGGCCGTTCAAGGCCGAGCACTACCGGTACTGATCTAGCGGGGCGCAGCGGCCGGCGCGGGCCGGTCATTGTGTCACTGGTCGTCTCTAGTGTGAGGCCGTGTTGTTGCTGCGGGTTTGCGCCGGATGCGGAGGGCCGGGGCCGTCGCCGTGTCGGCGGTGTACGGCCAATATGCGGGCGGTGGGGGAGATGGCCCCGCCCGATCCTCTGTCGAAGCTGTGGGCGGTGTTCGCCTACACGGGGGTGGGCCGGGAGCTATTGGCCCGGCTCAAGTACCGCAACCAGCGGTCGAGCGTGAAATGGCTGGCGTCGGCCATGGGCAGCGCCCTGCCTTGCGGTCTGGCTGCTGAAGCGGTGACATGGGCACCCACGTCTCCCCAGCGCCGCCGCCGTCGGGGCTTCGACCAAGCTGAGCTGCTGGCTCGGGCATTGGGGCGCGAACTCGGGCTGCCGGTCGTCTCCGTGCTGAGACGAGTCGACGCCGCCGGCCAAACCGGCCGCAACCGCAACCAGCGCTTCTGTGCCCCGGCATTTGACTCCCGACGCTCACCGCCCTCTTCGGTACTGGTGGTAGACGATGTGATCACCACCGGGGCCACCCTGCAAGCAGCAGCAAAGTGCCTGGTCAAGGCCGGGGCTGAGCGGGTAGACGCGGTGGTAGCGGGGGCCACACCGCTGCCTTCCTCACGATTGCAGTCCGGTGTGGCTACCATGAGAAGTCACAACTCAACCCCAGTCGAAAGGGAGCCGCCATGGACGTGACCATCAGCAGCAGCGGGATGCAGGTGTCGCAGAGACTGGGGGAGACAACCCGAACGAAAGTGGGCAAGCTGAACCGCTACTTATCGGGCATCGACCACGCCACGGTCCGGTTCAGCGAAGAGAAGAACCCCCGTATCGCCGACCCCGACATCTGCGAGGTCACCCTGGAAGGTCACGGCTATCACATACGCAGTCGGGTCAACGGCCCGACGCCATTTGCCGCTCTGGACCGGGCTATAGCCAAGCTGGAGCGCCAGCTTCGCCGCACCAAGACTCGCCGCGTCGACCGCCAGCACCACTCTCGCGAGCGCCGAGCAAGCTAGTTAGGGCCAGACAACAAATGGCACTTCGACGCGCCCGGATTATGGAATCGACAACTCTTCTGCCAATCCTGTCGGACAATGAGGTCATCTCCAGGGTGGATGAACTCCTTGAGGCGAGATACTGGAGAGAGGACAATGACCTATTTTCAGAAGTCCTTGCCGAAACCGTCCACGTCCTCCTCGCAAGGCAAACGCGACAGGCCGTATCCAAGCAGGTTTTCCGAAACCTACGTCAGCGGTATCCGACTTGGGAGCGGTTGGCTAGAGCCCGTGCCGCCACAATTGAGCGGGTGATTCGGCCGGCAGGTCTTGGTTGTCAGCGTTCAATGCAGTTGCGCTCTTTGTTGCACGAGGTACGCAAGGCGAACCGAGAGCTAGGGATTGGGCCGTATGGAACCGGGGGTGGAGATTTGACGCTTGAGTTTCTGCGTGACTGGAGCGAAGACTCCGCGAGGGCCTACTTGGAGACATTGCCAGGCATTGGCCCGGATTCCGCACAACGCATCCGATCGTCTATGTGCGGAGAGGACTATAGCGAGGTGGACAAACATGCGAGGCGGGTACTCCGACGGCTCGGTGTCCTCGGGCGCAATTCGGACTACCAAGAAATGGACTATGCTGTTTCTGACGACACCCGTGTTCGGCTGCATTCCAATCTGGCGCGCCACGGCCGCGCGTCATGTCTGAAGTCGGGACCCCAATGTGAGAGCTGCGTTCTCGTTTCGTTCTGCAATAGCGGACGCTCCAGAGTTGCGGCCTCTGGTGAGGAAGAGGTGGTCCTCGACCTCTTTGGTGGTGCCGGAGCGATGGGCTTGGGTTTCGAAAAGGCAGGCTTTCGCATTGCCGCTGCCGTTGAGATTGAGCGCCGCGCCGCGCAGACTTACCGGTTGAATCACCCCGGTGTCCCTGTGCTGGAAGCCGACGTCGAGGAGATCAGCGGAGATTTGCTCAGAACATGGTTACCGGGTCTAGTGGCACCTGCCGCAGTGATTGCAGGACCCCCATGTCAGGGATATTCCGTCGCTGGAGCGAGGACCGGCGATGATCGCCGGAATCTTCTTTTTCGGCACGTAAGCAGGCTCGCCCGAGAACTTGCAGCACGTTCTGTCTTGATCGAGAACGTTCCTGGCGTGCGTCGCGTAAATGGGGTTAGCTACACCGACCAGATCACCAATTCCCTACGCGATGCGGGCTATCTGACGTGGGATCAGCCAGCTGACTTGCGAGCGTCTGAATTTGGGGTTGCACAGAATAGAAGACGCCTCTTCTTTGTTGGTGTTGCTCCAGAAGTGGGCTTGCCAAGGGTTCCTACTCCAACACACTGTCCGCATGGAGAAGAGGACGAACACTGCCGACTACCAAGAACCCCGGCATTGAGCAAATGCTTGGAGGATTTGCCAAACCTCAAACCCGGCGGTGGCGGTGAGCGGCTACATCTGGCTGACGGACGAGTGGTATTCAACTCAACTGCTATGAACCACTCGCCGGAGGTAGTGGCAAAGATCAGGGCCATTGGCCCAGGGGGGGGACCGATCTCTAATCGAAGGCTATATGGCGATGTCGCAAACACCCTTGTGGCAGGCCACCGTGCCCTGCCTGTGCATCCAACTCAGCATCGGACCATCACCGTTAGAGAAGCAGCGAGGATTCAAGGCTTTCCGGACAACTATTTCTTCTGTGGGCCGCGAGCAGCCCAGCCGTTGCAGGTCGCCAATGCGGTCCCGCCCGGTTTGGCCGAGGCGGTTGCCATAGAGCTGAGGACTGAGCTTACGAATTCGAGGGTGGGGAACAAATAGGTAGGCCATCGCATGTCGAGCTTTGAGGCGCGATGTCACTGCAGATTCAAGAGCGATGAAGACGAGGGGCCAATTCTGCCAAGTCCCGTTCCCAGTTGGGGGCAGTGAAACTATTGGTTGCCGCGATTCGCTCGTCAGTGCTATGCAACAGTTCGTGAGAGCAAGTGTAGGTGTCTATGTCTCCTAGCGGCCCTCAAGTCCAATTTTGGCTATCCGAAGATCCGCTGGTACCAGGGAGCGCATTATCTTGGGTCGGCTCATTGGTAGCAGTGGGAGGCATGGCGCCTCGCATGGCTGTTGCTGAGCCAGAGCGCCAGCTCATCGTAGTAGTTTCAGTTCCCTGCCGCGATTTCGCTGCTGTGTTGTTGGGCTGCGGATTCGTCTTGGGTTGTCGAGCTCCTGAATTGGATTCTCCAGAATCGGTTATACGGCGCCTTAAAGAAAATGTCCCTGTTCGGATTGTGGCGGATCAAGAGGTGATAGTGGATCGATTCGTTCGGTTTCGTGATGGAAGAGATCCTTTCGTAGAACTTAAGGAATCGAAATGGCTTGCATCAAACATCAAAGCCATCGTGGAATTGCCAGAGATGGACCAGCCGTTGCGATCCCCTCGCCCTCGAATAGGAAGCGTAGGGGAGTGGGCAGGAATCAAGGCAAGCTGGGATAAGCGTCTCGCAGATCCTACTGCGACACTGGCAATAGTCGGCATCAAGAAATGGATTATGGAGGATCTTACAGCGGGAGTCGGTCGGGTCGGAAAGTCAGGTGCGGCGAATACAATGGAAGGATTGTTGGTTCCAAAGGAGCATGGATCTGCTACCTGGTTCACTCATTTGTATTCGTCTTCAAGATTAGCTGAACAGCTACCCTTTCCTAGTCAGATCAACGCGGTTATTTTAGATGGCGCAGGCGCAATTAAGTTCCTCTCGGAGATCGAAGTTCCTGTAATATTCTGCGTCTTGGATCGGTCCATAGCAGATGAAACAGCCGCTGATCTAGTCGTACAAATGCGTAATTCTCGTGGAGAACCGTGCAGATTGTCCGAAGATATAGGCAGTCGCTTGCCCGCAGGTGTGGAAGTCCTCGCATTCACGGTGCCTCTATGAGCCGCGTCGCTTCCCTTAATGCCCGTTATGAAGCAGTGAAATGGATGGTCATCCATGGTGTTGAGATTGTTGTTGCGGGTGATTTGCAGGGAACTCGACTAAATTCTGCGGTGCATCAACTACGAATGTCGGCGCAAGAAGACGATTCAGGAGTGTGGGATGACCTCATTGGAGCCGCAAAACTGTTGACGTGGCGAAGGATAACCCAACCACAGCCTGCACCGTTCAACCAAGCAATATGCGAAGGTGCCCAGAATGTTTCTGAAGAAGTGAAGCGTTTGCGAAGGGCTGTAGCTGATGAATCGTTACTTGATGAAGTTGAGGCAGCAGCAACTGCAGTGGCTGAAATGAATTCGTTTGTTGGAACCTTGCTGTTGAGGTCGATTATGGAAGTCGGCTCAGGTTCCTGTGTAGTCGTTGCCATCAACAGGCCTACACAGATGTCTGTTGAAGATTGGCTCTCAGAGTACGAAGTTCTGGTCTTGACGCCAGGGGAGCTCGGCCGTGAGCAGCCTCCCGTTGACTTAGCCTATGCAATTGGGCCACCGAGGTTATTCAACTCTGCGCTCGTCACTGCACCAGTAACGAGTGAGGTCAACTTTTATATTCCCGACTGGTTTGCTGACCGAACTGTTCCTCAATCCGCAATAGCCAAATATGCCGAAGGTGCCGTCACCGTGAGCGCTCGAGTCCACACTGAAGGGGTTGCTTCCGAAATTGATCATCTCCAAGTCATCGTGGATGACGATTTTCTACCCAAGCCGGATTGGGGGACGAGGCAGTCTCCTGATCGAGAGCCTGGCAGTGATGAGGTCGAAGCGCACAAGGTGCTGATGAGCGGCAACCACTCTGTATGGCTCGATGACGGAGACCGCATCCGCGCCTTGGACCCTTCACAGCCTGCAGGGGAGCGTGTGGCGTACATACCAGTTGATGCGGTGAGACCTGGCACCTATCTGTTGTTGCGGCAAGGGGCGACTGAACACGGTGCTTTGTACCAGGAGGTATTGAGCCAGCTTGGGGGACATAGCGGGGTTGCTGATGACATGCAAAGCCTCTGGAAGAACCGCCTTGCCGGGCGGCTAGCGGAGTTGGGCTATGGGGAAGTTGTTTCTCGGCTGAAAGCAAGGGGCGTACGAACGGCGGAGCGCGCTCAAGCATGGGTGGATCCGAACCTAATTCGCCCCCTGAGCGACCACGACTTCGAACTTCTGTTGGAATGGCTAGGCATACAGCCCCAGGACACCCTTGAGAATGCGACAAGGTTGAGAAAGATGCTCTACAAGGTCAGCGCGGGCATTCGTAAGGAATTGGAAGCTGCTGTTTCAGCAGCCGAATTGCTTGAACTAGAACGCACTGGGTATCTGAGCCTAAGAGTCGAGACGGAGGGAATTCGAGGAATCTTGGCGGCACGCGTGCTGGCAATTTCGCCGTTCTCAGAAATCAAATTGCGCCGTGACACCCGAGTGCCATTTAGGGACAAGGCAGGACGATGGCTCGAATGATGCCTGCGTACTGCCCAGAATCAGCTCCTCCAGGTGAGCGGGCTTTGTACGGGGCGCTTGCCACATGCCCTGCCACGGATGATTGGTTTGTCCTGCACTCGCTCGCTATCGCTGACCACTTGCGCCAGGTAGAGGGTGAGACTGACTTTGTTGTAATAGTTCCTGGTAGGGGCGTAGTTGTGATTGAGGTCAAGTCACATCAGCACGTTGGAGTCCTGGACGACGGGAGCTGGAAGCTTGGCAATAGTGCCCCAACAGTGAGAAGCCCGTTCCAGCAGGCCAAGGAGGCCATGTACAGCATTCGGCAGTACCTCCATCAACGAAGAACGGATCTGCGGGCCATCCCCATGGTGTATGCAGTTTGGTTTACGCACGCTCGGGCTCGGAACGCGTTGCCGCATTCCCCTGAGTGGCATGAATGGCAGGTACTCGACTCGGAAGATCTCCGGCGCGACGTCTCTGCCGCGATCCTCAGAACTTTGGCCAAGGGTACTGAGCATCTAGAGCAATCGATCCCAAGATTCATCTCAAGAAACGTTGGCCCTGATGAGAAGGCAGCAGAAACTCTAGCCTCTACTCTGCGACCACGCTTCGAGATGTTTGCATCAGCTGGAGACCGGCGACGATCGCGGGTATCCGAGCTCGTGACGTTTATCGAGGAGCAGTATCAGGCACTCGATGCCATGTCAGACAATCGAGCAGTTTTGTTCACGGGTCCGGCTGGATCGGGCAAGACGTTCCTAGCGATCGAAGCTGCTCGACGAGAGGCCAAGCAAGGTCGCACGGGACGGCTACTGTGCTTCAACTCCCTCCTCGGTCGACGCCTGCGACAGGAGCTGGGTGAAATTTCGGGTCTGGCTGTCGGAACTGTCCATCAGGAGATGCTGAAGCTGGCAGATGTGGATCCACCGCAAGATGCGGATTCCAGATTTTGGGATAGTGAACTTCTAGATCGAGCGCTTGAAATGCTGCTGGATGGGGGGCAAGGTCCAGCAGCAGATTTTCTCATAGTGGACGAGGTTCAGGACATAGCCAGGGGGCCGTACCTCGATATTCTTGATCTCCTGGTTGCTGGTGGGTTGCGCGATGGTCGTCTCTTGTTGTTTGGGGACTTCGAGCGGCAGGCGATTTTTGGATCTGAAGATGGACGCGCCTTGTTGAAGGAACGGTCTCCGTATCTGGTCTACAACCGTATAGTCACAAACTGTAGGAACTTGCCACGTATTGGGTACGTCGTCAACGCATTTAGTGACCTCGAGCCAGGTTATGAGAACTTCCGTCGCCAGGACGACGGGGTCGACCCAACATTTGTGACCTATGAGGCCGGGAGCGATCAGTCAGCGCAGCTGGTCCAATCTGTTCGCAAATTGCGTAGTGATGGTTTTGACCTTCATGAAATCACTGTGCTGAGTGTCTTGCGCTCGGGCTCAACTGCAGAGAACACCTCCGACCCGTGGCTCTGTCAGGTACTTAACCAGGCAGATGGCTCACCGCCTAGGCCAGGCAGGTTGCAGTTCTCGACGGTTCACGCTTTCAAGGGTTTGGAATCGCCAGCTGTTGTCATGACAGATTTGGACCGACGTGTTGTCCCGAACATAGAGGCGCTCCTATATGTCGGATTTACGCGTGCAACAGACCGCCTTGTTGCGGTGATTGAGTCCAGTACGTTGCGAAAGGCGTTTGGAGGGTCAACATGACTGGGGTCGAGGCACGGGAGATCATTGAAGCCGCTGTACGTCGCGAGCTCTTTGGCCCCGCCGAAGATGAGCCGCCGCGAGGAAGCCCCATTGACTGTTCAAGCGGCAAAATTCAGTTTGGATCAGTTGAGGAGAGCCGAGGGCAATTTCATGACGCCGCTACCCTCCAAGAGATTCTGACGCAATCAAGCCCTCTGCGACGGTATGGCATCGGTGTGCTACACAGCGGCGGCACCCAACAGGGAAGCTCCGTCAATGCTGATATTGCCGAGAATGGGGATGTCGATATCTCATGGGTCCCTGGCCTCGCTGACTCAGAAGAGGTACTGGACGCTCCGTCAGTAGAGGTCAAGGGCAAGCTGCGCCATGATGAGGCTGATACGGATGATTTTGATTTGACCGACGCCAACAGCTTTAAGCCGTCGGCTATGGCGCTGTCGATCAAGTGCCGCGTATCAGTGAGAGGGGCTGTCGAGATCAAGGTGCGAGGTGCGTACTACGACAGGGTTCTAGTTCACATCCCTGGGTTCGATCGGCCACTCGACTGGTGGCTCCGTAAGCCCTTTGAGCTTGTCGGATTGGTGCTCGGGAGCACTCTGCTCAATGAG
The DNA here is from genome assembly GCA_009843565.1 of Acidimicrobiia bacterium. Lineage (GTDB taxonomy): Bacteria > Actinomycetota > Acidimicrobiia > Acidimicrobiales > Bin134 > Poriferisocius. Next base: position 11,603 of record VYDF01000111.1, read on the forward strand.
ACGTACCAACTCATAGATGTCGACACAGTCTCAACCGGCCAAAAACCAAGACTGGTGCCGGTGATCCAGGTCTTTAGCCGTCCGGTTCCCGGTGAACAAGACCAAGAGCTTCGCCTGGTAACTATCGCGGTGGTCAACCAAGCCTCAGGCTCAGGTCCAAGTAACGCATTATTCCAAATGGGCTTTACTGCGACTGCGCAGCATGGTCTTCGCATTGAAGCGTATCCCGAGATCGACCACTCCTATCGGGACGAAGAACAGCAATCGATCGATCTGTTGTACCGAAACAAGCGCACGTATGCAATAGGGCATGGATGTGCCGCGAGCTGGGAAAACGTTCATGAAGAGACCGCTCTATCGGTGAAAGCGGTACCGATGCCGGCTTACGAAACCGTCAGCTTGACGCCCGACGTATATGTGGCTGATGACGACGGCAACCGGACCGCGGTCAAGGTCAGCATGGAAGCGCTCGCGGAAGGAAACGAGAACGGGCGGGAACAGGTTGAATTGGTCCTGGAACTATACGAAAATTGGATTAAGCAGCAGGAATCACTAATTCCAGATCTGCTACCACGGTTCCAAGAGGCGGCCGCACGACATATGCAGTTGTGTCGAGATGCGCTGCAACGGATACACGTCGGGTGGCAGTTAGTTAGTTCCAGCCCTATTGCTGAAAGGGCATTCCGACTCGCCAACCAAGCCATGCTCCACCAGCAGGTTCGCTCGCGGTTACCGCTGCGGGAAGTGGAACGCGGCAGGGACGATGTACTCCGGCCCAAAGGACCGCATCCAGAGGCAGTCGTGCAACCAGATCAAGGCAATTGGCGTCCATTTCAGATCGCCTTCATCTTGGCAAGTCTGCCGGAGTTAGTAGAACCAAATCGGGCTAGTCGCTCTCTCGTAGATCTGATCTTCTTTCCAACCGGTGGCGGGAAGACCGAGGCGTACCTTGGTGCGAGTGCAATCAGCTTGCTAGCTCGTCGGCTACGCAACCCTTACGACGCTGGTACTGACACTTTGATGAGATACACGTTGCGGCTTCTTACGGCCCAACAGTTCCTTCGTGCAGCCTCACTGATTTGCGTACTTGAAGACATAC
>VYDF01000111.1:12711-20388 GCA_009843565.1 Acidimicrobiia bacterium
GCCTCATAGTGGTCAAGGTCAAGATGTCATTGGTTATGAGCAATCCGGAAAGAAGGTATTGCTACGATGCGTGGACAGGGAGTGCCGCTTTTCCAAACGCGCTGGATTGCCCGTGCACGTCGTTGACGAGGATATATATGATGTCCGGCCTTCGATCGTCATAGGGACAGTTGACAAGTTTGCCATGATGGCGTGGCGACCACGAGCCAGGAACCTGTTTGGACTCGGCAGTGATGGTCAGCGTGAAGTGTCGCCTCCAAACCTTATAATTCAAGATGAGCTGCACCTGATTTCTGGCCCTCTGGGTTCTATGGTTGGTCTATACGAACCGGTCATTAACGACCTTTGTACAGATTATCGCGCTGATGACCCAATAGCTCCCAAGATAATCGCGTCAACAGCTACCATTCGTCGCTACGAAGATCAAATTAGAGGGTTATTTGGTCGAAATAGAGTAGCGCTTTTCCCGCCACACGGACTTGAGGAAGGTCGTTCGTTCTTTGCCGAACCAGATACCCAGCCCGATGGCTCGCCTAAGCCTGGCCGAAAGTATCTGGGAATCATGAGCGCGTCGCTCGGATCGACACAGACCGTTCAGGTGCGAGTTGCTTCTGCCACCCTTCAGGCGGCAACCGATATTCCCGAACCTGATCGCGACGGCTATTGGACCAATCTCAACTTCCTGAACTCCCTACGCGAACTAGGCAATACTGTGTCTCTCTTGCAATCGGACGTGCCTGATTATCTCACGGGCCTTCGACGTCGCGACGGGATCAACCCGCGATGGCCCCGAAATCCTATGGAATTGACCTCCAGACGCCGCAGCGACGAGATTCCGAAGGCAATTGAGCAGCTTGAAATCCGATACGGCAGCCAAGGGTGTGTGGATGTCTGTTTGGCTTCAAACATTATCGAAGTGGGGGTCGACATTGATCGTCTCGGCCTAATGACCATAGTCGGCCAACCAAAGACTACAGCGCAATATATCCAGGTCAGCGGGCGAATTGGCCGCCAGCCTGACGTGAGCCCAGGACTGGTCATAACGATCTATGGTGCAGCCAAACCCCGCGATCGTAGCCACTACGAGCGGTTCTTCACTTATCACCAGTCACTCTATGCACAAGTCGAGCCGACATCGGTTACGCCTTTTGCCACACCGGTCCTCAGGCGAGCACTTCATGCTGCTGCTGTGTCGCATATACGCCAAGTCGCACCAGAGATTGACCCACATCCGTTTCCCCAGGACGAATACGACTCGGCGATCAATCTGTTGCGAGATCGTGCGATGTTTGTTGATCCTGAAGAAGTAGCGGTACTTGATCGGTTGGCTCAGATTCGAGCGAGGCAATGGGACAGATGGGAAAGGACCGAATGGGAGGCAAACCACATAGGCGGTGACCCAAAGCAGGGACTTATGCGCTTTGCGGGAACGTTGCCAGATCTAGATAGCAAGGCAACCATTTGGGATGTTCCTACAAGCATGCGCAATGTAGATGCCGAGTGCCGACTGAGAATTTCACTCGACTATAGCCTTGAGGACGCCGAGATTGAGGGAGTGGAGTTATGAGTACTGGAAACGTTCGTCGATCTCAGCTAGTTACTCCGTTCGGTGTCGGAGCAATGAGCGTTCTCGTCAATGGTACCAGTGTGATTACGGCGGGACTCGATCACTGGTATGAAGTAGGTGACGTAAGCGAGCTGGCGATAGAAGAGTACATCGAACACGATTGGCGGCTCGAAGCCCGTCTCCGGGTAAAGGAGTTCAGACTTCCTCCAGACTACCGCTTTCAGGGCTCGGGCCAAGACAGACGAAACGTAAAGTTGATGGTTCCCGTGTTGCGCTTCCCGCGCTGGTGCTTTTGCTTGTACTGCAAGCGGCTAGAGCTCAGCACTCTAACGATGCAACAGAATGTCAAATGCCTGGACAAGCAGCATGCTGATCAGCCATATAGGCCCCGCATGTCTCAGGTTCCTTTTGTGACCATGTGTAGTCAGGGACATCTTGATGACTTTCCGTTCGACAAATGGGTCCACCGCTCGCATAGTCCGAACTGTAGCGGTGTGTTGAGACTAACTTCCCGTGGCGGCGGAGGGCTCGAGGGCCAAGTCGTAAAGTGTGAAGGCTGCGATATGGAGCGGCCACTTCGTGGTATCACGGAATGGCGGCGCGGTTCCCATGGAGAAGAACACACAACGTTGACAGATGGGCTCTCGTCAACTGGGGAACCCTTTCTCTGCACAGGGGCTCGACCGTGGCTGGGGGAATTGGAAGGTACTTGTGGTGAGCCGATGAGGGGAGCGCTCCGCGCTGCTGGCAACGTTTACTTTCCCAAAGTGGAATCGTCGATATATCTTCCTCGCAGAGAGGGAGCTGTTAGCGCTGAGCTACATGATCTAATGCGTCGACCGAATGTTGGGCCCATTATGCGCGTGTTATATGAGGCCAACAAAGAGGCGGTTACTGTCGAACAGCTCCGGCAGTATCTCCCAAATGAACTCTTTGCCCCAATTTCCGATGAGGAGCTGATGTCGGGTTTCAGTGACTTTGTCGGTCTTGGTGAAGAACCACCTGAAACTACAAGGGAAGCTGAATCCGAAATTCTGACTGGTGACGATGAATGGCGCTATCCGGAATACCTGCACATTCGTGAATTGCCCAAAGACGACTTCTTGACGGCCACAGATCCCAATGTTCACTCAGAACTACAAGCGCATTTTGGAAGAGTGCGTAGAATTGATGTGCTCCGCGAAACGCGTGCTCTTCGCGGATTTTCTCGTGTAAGAGACGGAGTCCTCAGACTGACCGAGGGAAAGGCTCTCCTGCGGCGCAGCATACTATCTCCTGATCAGGATTGGCTTCCTGCTTACGTAGTGAAAGGGGAAGGAATCTACTTTGAGCTTGAACCACGCAAATTGGCTTCATGGGAAGCACGTGCTGAAGTAAATGAACGCGCAGATAAAATCATGCAACACTACGGGCGTGTCATCATGGAGCGTGGTCTCCAGAATCGCAGGCTGACTGCTCGTTTTGTGATGCTACACACTCTCGGCCATCTACTTGTCAACGAACTGGTGTTTACCTGTGGCTACAGTTCTGCCTCTCTTAGGGAGCGACTCTACGTCTCCAACACTCCAGGACATCAGATGACAGGCCTACTCATCTATACGGCGGCTGGCGATTCAGAAGGCACGATGGGTGGTTTGGTCCGGATGGCCCGGCCCGAATTGTTGAGGTCGGTTCTTGTGTCAGCTCTACGTAACGCCAGATGGTGTTCTACCGACCCTGTCTGTATGGAGGCGGGCAAGAGGGGTCAAGGACCTGACTCTTGCAACCTTGCTGCCTGCCATGGCTGTGCCTTGGTCCCAGAGACAAGCTGTGAGGAATTCAACCGATTTCTCGATCGCGGACTGGTGGTAGGCACCTTCGACGACCCTACCCTGGGCTACTTCTCAGATCTTGATCTGGCATAGAACCGATTTCAGACTGATCGAGTTCAGCCTGTCGTCGAATCCCCTGTTCTCGGGAGCGCCGCGCCAGCTAGGCCGATACCAGCCCCCAACGGCATTTCGTCGCGCCATTCGCGGACTGCGTCCGCTCGCGCCTAGGGCTGTCTCTGCTGACTAGTTCGCCCCAGCGCAGCGGTAGAGTGGTGCTGGCATGAGCGTGTTTCAGAAGGTCCTGAACACCGGTGAGGGTAAGAAACTCAAGGCACTGGAAAGCCTGGTGCCCGACATCAACGCGCTCGAACCCGAGACCAAGGCGCTGACCGACGACGCGCTGCGAGCCCGCACCGGGGAGTTCCGCCAGCGCTTGGAGAACGGTGAAGACCTCCACGATCTGCTCATCGAGGCCTTCGCGGTGGTGCGCGAGGCGGCCTGGCGGGTGATCGGCCAACGCCACTACGACGTGCAGCTAATGGGCGGTGCAGCCCTCCACTTCGGCTGGGCCGCCGAGATGCGCACCGGCGAGGGCAAGACCCTGGTGTCCACGCTTCCGGTGTATTTGAACGGTCTGGCCGGCAAGGGCGTGCACGTGGTGACCGTGAACGATTACCTGGCCGCTCGCGACGCCGACTGGATGGGGGCCATCCACCGATGGCTGGGCCTTTCTGTCGGGCTGGTGGTTCCCGGGGAGCGGGGCTCTGAGTTCAAGCGTGAGCAGTACGACTGCGACATCACCTACGGCACCAACAACGAGATGGGCTTCGACTATCTGCGTGACAACATGGCGATGTCGGCCGATCGCCGGGTGCAGCGGGGCCACAACTACTGCATTGTCGACGAGATCGACTCAATCCTGATCGACGAGGCCCGGACCCCCCTCATCATCAGCGGGCGCCTGGCCGATGCCGCCAAGACGTACTACCAGTTTGCCAGCGTGGTGCGGGGCCTGCGGCGAGACGTGCACTACGACGTGGACGAGGAGAAGCGCATCGTGGCCCCCACCGAGGAGGGTGTGCACGCGGTGGAGCGGGCGCTGGGAGTGGAGAACCTCTACGACTCGGTTAGCGCCAACTTGGTCCATCAACTCCAGGCCGCGCTGCGGGCCAAGGAGCTTTATCACCGCGACAAGGACTACATCATCCAGCGGGGCGAGGTGAAGATCGTCGACGAGTTCACCGGGCGGATTCTCGACGGCCGCCGCTGGTCGGAGGGCTTGCACCAGGCGGTGGAGGCCAAAGAGGGGGTGAAGATCAAAGAGGAGAACCAGACGCTGGCCACCATCACCCTCCAGAACTACTTCCGGCTGTACGACAAGCTGGCCGGCATGACCGGAACCGCGGTGAGCGAGGCCAACGAGCTGTTCGGCACTTACGGCCTCCATGTGGTGCCGATTCCCACCAATCTGCCGGTGATCCGGGCTGACGAGGGCGACCTCATCTACAAGAGCGAGGACGGCAAGTTCAACGCCCTGGTGGAGGATCTGGTGGAGCGCTACGAGCGGGGCCAGCCGGTGCTGGTGGGCACCGTCTCGGTGGAGAACTCCGAGAAGCTGGCCGATGTGCTCAACAAGCGGGGCATCTCCCATGAGGTGCTCAACGCCAAACAGCATTTCCGGGAGGCCGAGATCGTGGCCCAGGCAGGTCGCCTGCACGCCATCACCGTGGCCACCAACATGGCCGGACGAGGCGTGGACATCGTGCTGGGGGGCAACCCCGAGGCCATGGCTCGCCGCGACGCAGCCGCCGAGGGCCTAGATCCCGCTAGCGAGCAGGGCCAGGCCCGGGCCGCAGAACTGCTAGAGAAGTACGAGGCCGAGTGCGGTGCCGAGGGCGAGAAAGTGCGGGAACTGGGGGGCCTTTATGTGCTGGGCACCGAGCGCCACGACAGCCGCCGCATCGACAACCAGCTCCGAGGCCGTTCCGGTCGCCAGGGCGATCCCGGCGAGAGCCGATTCTACCTCTCACTGGAAGACGACCTGATGCGGATCTTCGCCACCGGGGCCATGAACTGGGTGATGGACAAGGCCCTGCCCGAAGACGTGCCCATCGAGGCCAAGATGGTGACCAAGGCCATCGAGAGGGCCCAGGGCACGGTGGAGCAGAAGAACGCCGAGGCCCGCAAGAACGTGCTCAAGTACGACGAGGTGCTCAACGAGCAGCGCAAGGTGATCTACGAGCGGCGGGCCCAAATCTTGAAGGGCAGTGATCTCCGGGCCGAGGCGCTGGAGCACCTGGGTGAAGCGGTGGACGCGGTTATCACCGGGCACTGCACCACCGACGACCCCGCCGACTGGGATCTGGAGCAGCTGGAAACCGAGATCCGGGTGCTATGGCCCACCCAACTGGGCGCCGACCAGATGGGCGAGGCCGTCTCCACCAATGATCTATATGACCTGCTGGTTGCCGAGGCGGTGACCCACTACGAGCAGCGAGAAGAGCAGGTGGGTGCCGAGGCCATGCGGGAGGTGGAGCGCCAGATCATGCTGCGCATCATCGACCAGCGCTGGCGCGAGCACCTCTACGAGATGGACTACCTGAAAGAGGGTATTAACCTGCGGGCCCTCGGCCAGAAAGACCCCCTAACCGAGTGGCAGCGGGAGGGGTTTGAGATGTTCGGCCAGATGATGGCCGGGGTGGCTCGGGACTTCGTCACCTACATCATGCACGTGGAGATCAACGTGGAGGCCCCGACCCGCGCCGACGACACCGGCACCAGCAACATCACCGAGTCGGGCCCGGCCGATCCGTCCACCCAGTCGTCTCTGGCCAGCGCGGCGGCCGCTCCAGAGGTGGTGGAGGAATCAGCCCCCAGGTCAAAGGTGCCAGTGGTGAAGTCGGAATTGGAGAAGACCCCCCGCAACGCCCCCTGTCCGTGCGGATCGGGCCGCAAGTTCAAGCAGTGCTGCGGGCGTTGACTGCCTGCTCCCGGGACATTCCGTGCCTGATTTCTCCGGCGAACTCGCCCTGCTCCGATCCAAACTGGACGAGGCCCGACGCTATCTGCACATCGACGACCTGATCGCTCGTCGTCCCGAGCTGGAGAAGGCCGCCACGGCCCCCGGCCTGTGGGACGATCCCGACCGGGCCCGCAAAGTAACCCGGGAGCTGGCCGAGTTGGCCGAGGATGTGGAGATGTTCGCCGGGCTGGAGGCCGCGCTGGAAGACGCCGACACCCTGCACGAGCTCGCCGTGGAGGAGGACGACGAGTCGCAGGCTCCCGAGATCGCCGCCATGCTGGAATCTCTGACCGCCAAAGTGGACGACCTGGAACTGCGGTCGCTGCTGGGCGGCGAGCACGACGGCTCAGATGCGGTGTGCGAGCTGCACAGCGGGGCGGGGGGCACCGACGCACAGGACTGGGCCGAGATGCTGCTGGCCATGTACCAGGGCTGGGCCGAGCGCCGCGGCTTCGACTTCAAAGTGGACTCGGTGTCGGAAGGCCAGGGCGCGGGCATCTCCTCGGCCGACTTCACCATTTCGGGGCGCAACGCCTACGGGTTGCTCCAATCAGAGCGCGGAGTGCACCGACTGGTGCGAATATCGCCGTTCGACTCCGATGCCCGCCGCCACACTGCGTTCGCCCAGTTCAAAGTGGTCCCGTTCTTCGACGAAGTTTCCGACGAGGTAGAAATCGACGACAAAGATCTGCGGATCGACACGTTCCGGTCGTCGGGCGCAGGCGGACAGCACGTGAACGTAACCGACTCCGCGGTGCGCATCACCCACGTTCCCACCGGCACCGTGGTGTCGTGCCAGAACGAGCGCAGCCAGCACCAGAACAAAGACCGGGCCATGCAGATCCTGGCCGCCCGCCTCGCCGATCTGAAGCGAGCCGAGCGAGAAGCCGAGATCGCCGGCCTGGCCGGCGAACACCAAAAAACAGAGTGGGGCAGCCAGATCCGATCCTACGTGCTCCACCCCTACCAACAAGTCAAAGACGACCGCACCGCCGTAACCATCGGCAACGTCGAAGCCGTGCTGGCCGGAGACCTAGACGAGCTGATCGAGGCCTACCTCCGCTGGAGGCGCATGTCGTAATTCATGCAGGGATCGACGTAGGGATTGTTGGGAGCAGGGGTGCGCGAGCGGCGCCCGGTGCCAGTGGTAGCGTTGGTGGGGCTTTCCGGGCCAACATAGGGGGCGGGTCCGGGGGGGCAGTTCGGAGTTTACGGCGCATGATCAGAATGGAGAACGTCACCAAGGTGTACAAGCGCGAGGTGCTCGCCCTTCAAAA
>VYDF01000058.1 GCA_009843565.1 Acidimicrobiia bacterium
TGATGGACGACCCCGTGGGCTCAGTGGAGCGCATCTACCGCCACTTCAACATGGATCTAGACGACTTGGGCCGCCGCCGAATGGCCGCCTGGATGGTCGAAAACCCCCAAGACCGCTTCGGAAGACACCGCTACACCCTCGACCAATTCGGCTTGGATGTCGACGAAGTCCGCGAGCAGTTCGCCCCCTACGTAGACCGCTACCAGATTCCGTCTGAAGGGTGATGACAGGACTCTTTCCAGAGATTGAGCCGTATGACGCTGGCCACTTGGAGGTCGGAGACGGCAACAGCGTCTATTGGGAGACCTGTGGCAACCCGGCGGGGAAGCCGGCAGTGGTGCTGCATGGCGGGCCGGGGAGCGGCTGTACACCGACGCATCGGCGGTTTTTCGACCCGTCCGACTACCGGATTGTGCTGTTCGATCAGCGAGGGTCAGGCCGGAGCACTCCGCATGCCGGTGACTTCGACACCAGCCTGGAGCCCAACACCACCGATCACCTGGTGCGGGACATGGAGGCGCTTCGGTCCCATCTAGGTATCGACCAGTGGCTTGTCTTCGGCAACAGCTGGGGATCGACGCTCGGACTTGTCTACAGCCAACAGCACCCTGAGCGCGTCACAGAGATGGTGTTGCTGGCAGTGACCACCACCGATCGCGAGGAGATCCACTGGCTATATCACGGTGCTGGCCTCACATTCCCAGAAGCATGGGAGCGGTTTCACGCGGGGGCAGGCGTCAGCAGCCGAGATGACGACCTCGTTGCCGGCTACTACCACTTGCTCAACAGCGCCGATCCGGCAGTCCGCGAGCAAGCTGCTGTCGAATGGTGCCGATGGGAGGACGCAGTGGTCTCAGGTGCCGAGCCAAATCCCCGATACGACGATCCCCGCTTCCGCATGGCCTTCGCCCGCATCGTCACCCACTATTTCGACAATGGCGCCTGGCTGAAACCCCGTCAGATCGTCCGCAATGCCCACCGCCTGCACGGCATTCCGGCGGTATTGATTCACGGACGGCTCGACAACAGCGCCCTGCTCGCACCCGCACGGGAACTAGCCGGCGAATGGCCGGACAGCGAGCTCGTTGTCGTCGACGCCGGTCATCTCGCCAGCGACCCGGCAATGGTCGAGGCGGCCGTCAAAGCCACGAACCGCTTTGGCAGCTAGGAGTGGGGAGGACTTCGGTCTCGAAGAGCCTCAGGTACTTGAACGCCGTCTGTTGGCATCGGTTGGGCCAGCGGTTGGCCAGGAATGTAGTTCCTACTATCAAGGCTCTCGCTAGGATTCCGGTCCATGACCAGAACTAAAGCCATTCTCGCCGTCGTTTTGGCGGTCGCCCTTCTTGCAGGACCGGCCACCGCCCAGGATCCTCCGACCGGAAGCGCTGACGAGCGCATCGCGGCTTTGGAGGAATTGGTTGAAAGCCAGGAAACGCTGATCGGACAGCAGCAGACTCTCGTCGACGAGCAAGAGGCCCTGTTGAACGCCTACCGGTGCATGTTCAAGGTCGACGTCGAGGTAGTGCCCGGCGGCTGTCCCGATTCGGCGCTCAGCGAGGCAGAGGCAGCCGACGCGGTGCTGCTGTGCGCCGGCTGGCTCGCCGAGAGGGAGGACACGCGACAGCGCTTGGCCGTGTGGACGGTTATTGCTTTTAGGCTCAATAGCGGCGCTATAGCCATGGACAACCCGATACTCCAGCAGGCGGCCCCCAACCTGGACGAATACCATGCCCGTGTCTCAGCGGTCATCCCCAACCTCAACTCGGAGCGGCTCGCAGGGTTGATGGGCGGGATGGCCGACGACCTCCAGGCAATGACCGACGCCTATGCCCGACAAGTTCCAGCCAACGAGATGGCTGCTCTGATCTTCACCTCCATCGACCAGCTGGACGAGCTCGACGCGGCGATTGGCGAGATCTGCGGCCGATTCGGCCGCTAGAGGTGGGGCAAGACCTCGGTTTCGAAGAGGCGGAGGTTCTCCCAGGAAACGGCGGGGTCGAGGCCGCCCATTAGGGGGTGGAACATGAGGGCGTCGAAGTCGCCCATGGCCTTGATCATCTCGATGGCCTCGGCCGGGGAGATCAGGTGGTGCATGCCCATGGCCCGAAGCGCATCGGCGTCGTTCACCGGCTCATAGCCGGTGGCCGCGCCTGACTCATCGGCCCACTGGCCGTAGGCGTTCATCTCGTGGAGGGCGTGGGGGGCGACCTTGGCCCAGGTGGCGTCGGGGTCGTGGGTGATGTGCAGGTAGCCGACGCCGCCGGAGGTGGCCGGGCCAGGATCATCGCGCCCCAACTGGATGACCTCGTCGCGGTAGAAGTCCCAGAACTCGGGCATGGTGGGGAGGAACCCATCGGCAATATGAGCTGCACGGCGGGCCGCACTCTCGCAGCTTCCTCCCAGCCAGATGGCCGGCCGGGGGTTCTGATACGGTGTCGGGGTCACCCGCACGGTGCGGCCTCGGAACTCGAACGGCTCGCCGGTCCACGCCGCCTTGAGGGTCTCCACCATCTCGGTGGTGAGGCGCACCCGGTCGCCCGTCGTGTGGCCGAACATCTCGAATTCCGACGGCACATAGCCCCCGGCCACCGTCACGCTGATGCGGCCCTTGCTGATCCGGTCGAGCACGGCCAGGTCCTCGG
>VYDF01000160.1 GCA_009843565.1 Acidimicrobiia bacterium
CTCCTTGCGGTGCTCGTCGAAGCGGCGGTTGGTTTCGGCGAAGCCGTTGTGGACCTCGGCTCTCAGGGTGACATGGTCGGCGCGGCGACCACGGTCGAGGCAAAAGATGAGGGCAATGGTGAACCCCAGCAAAGCAATGATGGTCTGCTCCATCGGAACTCCGTTTGGTTGGATACGAATATTGCTGGGGGAAGCTTCCCGTTCAGCATACTGGGCCGGGACCGGACCACAACGTTCCCGAAGAGGTCAGTTGGCCAGCCTTTGGGCCACCTCATTAGCCACTTCGGCCCGAGAAACCGCCGTTTGGTCGCCGCCCGCTCGCAGATCGCGCAAGGTGACGATGCCCGCAGCCAGCTCGTCTTCGCCTACCAGCAGCGCTAGGCGGGCCCCGGAGCGGTCGGCCACCTTCATCTGGGCCTTCATGGATCGGGCGTCGAAGGCCCGGTCGGCCGAGATGCCTTTGCGGCGCAGCTCGAAGGTGAGATCGCGCCCAGCATCTCCGCCGGTCACATCCACGACGAACACGTCAACGGCCGACTCGGCTTCAGGGAGGGCGTCCTCGGCGTCAGCGGCCAGCAGGATCCGCTCGATTCCGGCGCCGAAGCCCACGCCGGGAGCGGGCTTGCCGCCCAGCGACTCGGCCAGGCCGTCGTAGCGGCCCCCACCGCCCACCGCGTTCTGGGCCGAGGTCAACGCACCGGCCACAAACTCCCAGGTGGAGTGGGTGTAGTAGTCCAAGCCCCGCACCAGGCGGGGGTCGATCTCGTAGGCCACCCCGAGGGCGTCCAGCCCGGCCTGCACCCGCTCGAAGTGGGCGGCAGCCTCATCGGAGAGGGCGTCGGTGATGAGGGGGGCGTCGGCCACCACCGCCATGGTGCGCTCCCGCTTGGAATCCAGCACCCGCAGCGGATGGTCGGCAGCGTTGGCCCGGTCGGCCTCGTCCAACTCCCCCACCCGCTGGCCCAACCAGGCTGCCAGCAGCTCGGCATAGGCCTGCCGGTCGCCAAGGCTGCCCATGGAATTGAGCCGCAGCGACAGCTGGCTCAGCCCGAGCGCCCGGTAGAAGTCGTGCTGGAGGGCGATGACCTCCACGTCGAGGTCGGGATCGCCCGAGCCGATGGCCTCCGCCCCCACCTGGTGATGCTGGCGGAACCGCCCGGCCTGGGGCTCCTCGTAGCGGAAGCAGGGGGTGAGGTACCACACCTTCCAGGGCACCGTGGGCCGGTGCTGGTTGAAGGCCCGAACTACCGAGGCAGTGCCCTCCGGGCGCAGGGCCATGTGGCGCTCGCCCTTGTCGAAGAAGTCGTACATCTCTTTGCGGACAACCTCGGTGCCCTCGCCCAAGCGCTGGAACACCCCGATGTCCTCGAACATGGGATTTTGCACCAGCCCATAGCCAGCCCGCCCGAACACGTCGGCGAACACCGCCACCAGCGCCTGCCAGCGATCCGACTCCGGCGGCAAGATGTCGCGAGTCCCCTTAGGCGCCTGGAACATGTCAGCCACAACCCTCGATGCTACCGGCGCCCAGCGATGCTCCCCATCCCCATTGATCCACCAACCAGGTCATGTCCCAATCACCGAGAGGCCCATAGTTCTTGCCGCTTGGGCTTGGCGGTTGTCGAAGGTCAAGAGCGTGGTCGAGGGTCCGGCACGGACTGCGGCGGCAATGTGGAGCGCGTCTAGAGATCGGCACAGGGACTGCTCGGCAATCCTGGCCGCTTCGTTGCAGGTGGCCGCATCAAGACTCACAAGTGCAAACGAATCCAAATCGTTGAGGAACTGTCGCTTGGCGGCGGAGGCATCGGATGTGCTCAGCAAGCGGGAGAGGTTTCGTCTGACCTCTACTTCGGTGAGCCTCGATGTCACCAGCACCGGATCAGTCGCCATCAACTGCTCGGCGGCATCGGAGTCGTGCTCGGCCACATAGCGCTTCAACAGTGCGCTGGAGTCGACGTAAAGGGTCACCCGCGGTCCTCATCAAGGACGTCGAGTACCGGCTGATCAGCGAGGAACCGCTTCACCGGAGCGAGCCCCACTCGCTTGGGTGGTTCGATCCAACCCTCCTCGATTCCCCGCTCCACCGCCGAATACCCCGTCAAGGGTCCGAGCTGGGCCACTGGACGGCCGCGGTCGGTCACGATCACCGATTCTCCTTTTGCCGCCCTAGCAATGAACTCCGACAGCTTGGCCTTCAATTCTCGAACGCCTACTTGCATGTAGTCACTATACAGACACTATGTGACTACAACAATCCTTCACCAGCTAGACAGATGAATCGCCATTCTCACTGGGGGTCGCGGGCCATCCTTTTGGCGTCCCTTATGCTGCGGACATGCCGGATGGCCCGGAATCTCCTCCCGAACCATGAGACGCAAAGTCACTGGCCGGCCACCGAACGCTGAGTGGGCGCTTCGTGATGGGTGGGTCATATCCGGCGGTACTCAGCCTTGCCTTTGCCCTCTTCGCGGTCTTGATGGCAGCCGGAGTGCATGTGACGCTGGCTTCATACGCTGCGGTCCTGACCGGGGCCGCACTCGTAACGCTCCACGAGTTGAAACTGCCCTACCGATCCGAGTGGAGGCCCTCGCCAGACGACGTGCGCA
>VYDF01000207.1 GCA_009843565.1 Acidimicrobiia bacterium
GTGAATCAATGGATAAGCGCAGAAGGCATTGAAACAGAGCATCAGGAGAAAAAGCAGATTGTAGGCGCTATCGGCGGGCATCAACTTTCGCAATACGATCAGCATTAGGGCGTGGGGATACGAGGCAAGCTGCCATACGAGGGAAACGCCGTTGGGATGAAACAGCGAATCAGTGTAGTATAATTCGGTCTGCCCCGTGAGAACGCGTTCGATATGCCAGGCATCCCATATCTCTAACCAAAAGTCCCAGTGCCCGGTATGGAACCAATACTCTTCTGAATCAATAATCCGCGCGAAGGCGGGCCAGGTCATCACGATGACGACCAGCGGCACGATCAGCAGGACGTGCCAATGGTTGCGCAGCAGGCTGGCGATAAGAGCGCGCATCCGACGCCTGTTTATCCTCTCAACGACCTCAAGACCGATCTATCGACGCGATCTCTAACTCACGATCAAATCTTACGCTGGTGTCGCTTACCTTGCCAGATACACTATGCCCCGTATTGAAGTTGTAAACAATCAGCTTGACCACGTAATTACCGGGCGGTAAGGATGAAATGTCGATGCGATGACGGGCGAGCGACACGTGGCCGATGGTCGAATCTTGTCCGAGAACCTTGTCGTCCGCGGCATCGAAAATTTGCAGCGACATGGAATGTGGTTCGCTCGGCAAGTTGCTCCACATGAATTGGACATCCAAATAGTCTTGGTCCATCTCGACCAGTGTGTTCTCGAGCCGGGCGCCGTTATCGTAATCCACCTGAAGCGGTTTGCTTGAGGTAAGGAGCGCGCAAGAAAACTCGCGCTTCACGTAGCGCTCAATGACGGAGCCGTCTTCATGCTCCTCGCGCTGGCACAGATTGAACCGTTCAAAAGACGCATGGGCTTGCAGCGCTGTGGCGTCGGTGTCGTGACTATTGTAGATCAAGTAAATCACCTGATTGTCTCGCGCGAAAGACTCCATATCCGGGTAACTCGTTCTGGCGCTTTGCATCACCGGCTCGCCCTTGTCCAGGTAAAGATGAAGCAGGCTTTGCCAATCGGAAATGCGCGAGTCGAGGTAGGCGAAGAGATCGGCGTTGATGCTTTCGCTCGGGTGGAAACTGAGGATGGAAGAGCGGAGGCCGGGAATAGCCGATGATGACTCTGCGAAGTGTCTATAGTGAGGAGGCTCAATTCGCTCGGTTTCACAACTCAGACGCAGATCGCGCAAACGGTAGACGCTGACGGAGCCATCATCATAAGAGGCGGGCACGTTCCAAAAGCTATGATTGGTGAACTCGTAGTCATACAGCCAATAATGCATGACGATATGGGTGAAACCGTCCGTCAAGAGTTGGTCCAAAGCCGACATGTAAGCGCGTTCATTGTGGGGCAAGCAATGGACGCTGCGGTTATCGTCCCAGGCATTTAGCAGCCCATTGTTTCTTATGTATGTCCGGGCGTTTAGCGGGTTTCGACTGTTGAATCCGAATGCGATTGGATAGTGATTGAATGTCTGCAGCCCCATAAAATATATAGATCTCCTATTACTCTCTGGCAGGTTAATGAGTTTGATCGAGCTGTCAGTCTCTGTTGATAACCAGTCGGTGTAAGCCATTTTTTCACGCTCGATTATCAACTCCGGGAGCGGGTCGTAAAACTCTATGACGAGGATTAGCGAGGAAAACAGGACGACTGATGCGCGTACCGAGGCTGTTTTCGACCGGATAAGCCGCGCCAGACCATAACTTGCAAGAATAGCGAGCGGCACGACCACACCAAATTGATAGTATTCCTGTATATAAAAGCTGCCAAAAAGCGGCGGAAACCACTCGCTTAGGAAATGTTCAGGCAAGAGGATATTTCGATATTCTTGCCCGTTGATCGTGAGAAAATGACCAAGTCGCAATATCGCAAAAATCACCAGAACCGCCAGCCAAGGAGCTAACCTGCGCCGCAGAGGTTTATGGAGGATCGCGCACAGCAGGAGGAAGAGATTGATGTAGCCCAGGTACGCGTGATTGCTGTCCAGTCGCAAGCTATTTTCTTCTGAATCAGGCGGGAAGTTGAATACCTTGCGAAACAGGTCACCCGAGATGGAATTTCTGGTGGCCACACAACATTCCAAAACATCGTTACTTCTTACTCGGCCAAGATGTGTTTCCAATCCTTCTTTCAGGATTGATGTGTCCACAAACATTGGATAGAAACGAAACGAGCATATCGAACCACAAATGATGGCAAACAGTAAGAGGCCGCGCCAGAAAGCCGGCTGTTTCCAATGTGAAACAGCCAGGAAGACAGCGATTATGCTGACGGTCATGAGGATGATGACAAAGTTATATATGCCGATAAAGGCTGTTGTACCGGCGCAAGCGCCAGCCAGCGCCGCGAAGATCCAGCGCTTTTCCGAAACCTGACGGAGAAAGAAATAGATCGTTAAGGGAATGGTCCCTATCATTATGAGATCGGGAATGGTCGATGTACCGAGAAAAGGCACGCTCACGCCAACGACGACCGCGCCGAACAGCGCGATCCATTTATCTTTTATTAAATAGTGAATCAATTGATAAGCGCAGAAGGCATTGAAACAGAGCATCAGGAGAAAAAGCAGATTGTAGG
>VYDF01000272.1 GCA_009843565.1 Acidimicrobiia bacterium
GGTAGCCATGACACGCCTTGATGTCCACGAAATCGAATCCGGCCTGGTGGGTTAGTACCGCCCGGTCGATGAACAGCTCGACCAGCTCGTCGAGCTCCTCGTCGGTGAGCACTTCGGCCGCACCCGACCCCACCCGGGCGTCCAACAGCGGATGCTCATACACCGTTTTGGGGGCCGGTCCCGCGGTGGTAGGCCGGGCATAGCGGCCAGAGTGGGTGAGCTGGAGTCCGGTGACCTGCGAGAGGTCGAGGCGATCTCGCAGCGCGGCGAACTCGTCCACAGTGGTCTCGTCCAGCACTAGCTGGCGGGGGTTTGCCCGGCCATCGGGTCGCACCGCAGTGGCCTCACCCCACACCAGCCCGGCCCCGCTGGCGGCGAACCGGTCCCAGCGGCGGCGGACCAGGTCGGACGGCCGACCGTCGTCCTCCCCGTCCCATCCCTCCATGGGCAGCACGGCCCAGCGGTTGGGCGCGGTAATGGTGCCAGCCGTCCCGTCGGTGATCGCCAGCGGCTGGGCCAGTGCGCCGGCGGGGTCCACCTTCTCGTCCATGGGGATCTCTACGCCGAGGCCCTCGAGATGACTGCGCAGCGCGGCAACGCTGGCCAGGTTCTTCACCTGCCTTATGCGGGGCATGGGCTAGAGCACTCCCAGCTGTTCGCCAATGTCGCGCAGGATTTCCCGGTCGCTGTCGGGGCGCATGGGTGCCCCGGCGGGGATGGCGTCGCCTTCGGTCCAGCCCCGCATTTGCAAGAACATGGCCGCGCTGTGGCGGTAGGCCGGCACTGGTGGGCGGAACGTGAAGTGGCCCAGGTACTGGAGAACGTCGTTGAGCTGGTGGAAGCCGGGGTCATCCTTGGCCCAAAGGCGATCTCGTTCAGCGAATTTGTCGGGGGCGAACGTGGACAGGCCCAGCAGATAGTCGGAGCCGTACATCACCATGTCGATAGCCAGGTCGTTGCCGGTCAACACCATGAAGTCCGGGCGTACCTCGTTGCGCACCGCCAACCGATCCCACTCCATCTGCCGATTTAGCGAGGAGTGCTTGGCCCCGATGCACTGAGGGATTTCCACCAGCCCCTGGTAGGTGTCCAGCGACACGATGCGGCCGTAGGGCACGAACATGGGCCCGAGTTCGAACCCGATGAATCGCTCGAGTTGGCCGGCCAGCTGGCCGTGGGCGTCGAGCCAGGCGGCATCGCCGTGGTCGTTCAAACCGTGCGACGGGAAAATCACCGGTAGGCCGCCTCGGGCAGTGATCTCGTAGGCGGCCCGGAGGTAGGCATCGAGGTCGAATTCCGCCCCCAGGTCATCGGCCACGAACGCTCCGGCTACGAATTCGCCTCCAGTGATGGCCTCGGCCCGGTCAAGCACCTGCACTCGCGTGTCGGGATCCAACAACTGCACATACCCGGTGTCCATGTTTACCGCCGGGGTCAGTCCGGCCTCGTGGGTGCGGGCGATGTGAGTGTCGAGCGAGGCCCAGTCCACCGTGGTCGAGTCGAGATGGGGTAACAGAATGGCCGACATCCCGGTGATGGTTCGGCCGGGCAGAACTTGCATCAAGCGTCGACTCCGAGGCGCTCAAGCACGTCTTTGGGGATCCCCGACAGGCCGGTGGATGCGTCGTCGACCGGATGGCGCTGGCGAAGAATGGCGGCGGCTTCGGACCGGCCGGTCGCTTCGAGGCGCTCCAGATATTCGGGCAGGTGCCCCTTGCAGTGGAAGGGGCCGCCCTCGGCCAGCACGATCTTGAGGGGATCGACGGGGGAGTAGCTGCGGGTCATCTGGTCGTCGGTCCACGATTGGAGCATGTCCCGGCCTTCGGCCAGCACCGATGGGGCTTGATCGGCCAGGTCGTCGTTCTCGTGGGGGTCGGAGGCGATGTCGAACAGCATTTCCTCGTTCCAGGCCGCGTGGTATCCGTCGTGCCAGGTACGCAGGTACAGATGGTCGCCCCAGCGGACGCCCCGCTGCACCGACCACGCCCCCTGGGACAGCACCAGGGACTCTCGCCCTCCGTGGTCGCCGGTGCGGATGTCGTCGGCCACCGACATGCCGTCCCAGTGGAAGGGAATGTCAATGTCGGCCAGATCGACGATGGTGGCCCCCACGTCCAGGTGGTACAGCAGCCCCTCGTGGACTTGGGGCTCGATTCCCGGCCAGCGCAGCACCGAAGGGATGTGGCAGGTGGCTTCGTCGGCGGCTTGGTGGTCGGCGTAGACACCCAGTTCACCGAACGCCTCGCCGTGATCGGAGGAAATCAAGATGGCGGTCTCTTCCAGCACGCCGTGGTCGGCCAGTTGGTTGACCAGCGTCCCCACGGCGTCGTCGGCGTAGCGGATACCGGTGTCGTAGCCGTCGAAAGTCTGCTTGACCTCGTCCATGTTCGACAGATTCCAAGGGTGGCGGGGCGGGGGAGGACCCCACTCGTCGGGCTTGAACCCCCAGGGCTCTTGGGCCGAATGCGGTCCGGCCAGCGGCCAATTGCGTGCCCGTACCTCTTCGGTATGCCAGGCCGGCGGGGGATCGCCTTCGAATGGGTTCCCGTATTCGGCCGGGGCGTTGTAGGGGGTATGGG
>VYDF01000130.1 GCA_009843565.1 Acidimicrobiia bacterium
AAGAGGAACGGCCTCGACTCTGGCGGGATGAGTCGAGGCCGTTCGGCTGGAGCTGAGCTCCAGCATGGTGGTGTGGTTTGGGTGGAAGAATTGTAGCAGCGCGGGGGGCTTATAGCACATCAAGCGAGAGAAAACCCGTCCGAGTAGCATTTTCTTTACAGCCGGGATCAGAAGTAGATGATCGACTCGGCTCGGGCGGTTACCTCGTCAATCGGGTCGGTCCACGCCCCGGTAGACAGGTACTTCCAGCCACCGTCGGCCGAGACCACCACCACTGTTCCCTCGTCTACCCGTTCGGCCACCCGAGCGGCCCCAGCCAGCGCCGCGCCGGTGGAGATTCCCGCAAAAATGCCCGCATCTTCGGCGAGGCGCCGAGTCCACTCGATCGACTCCCGGGGTCGCACGATGCGCTTGCCGTCCAGCAGCTGGTCGCCGCCCCACTTCTCATAGACCGGAGGAATGAACCCGTCGTCCAGGCTGCGCAGGCCGTCCACCATCTCCCCTGCGGGAGGTTCCACGGCCAGCACTTGCACCGATGGCTTGCGCTCCTTCAGATAGGCCCCCACTCCCAGGAGAGTGCCGCTGGTGCCCAGACCGGAGACGAAATGGGTGATCTGGGGACAGTCGGCGTAGATCTCCGGGCCGGTGGTGTTGTAGTGGGCTCGGGGGTTGGCCTCGTTGCCGTACTGGTAGAGAAAAGCCCATTCGGGGTTGTCGTCAGCCAGGCCCTGGGCCAGGCGAACGGCCCCGTTCGAACCCTCAGACCCCGGCGACCAGATGATCTCGGCCCCGAACACCTCAAGGAGCTGGCGCCTCTCGGCTGAGACGTTCTCGGGCATAACGATCTTGATGGGATACCCCCGGAGCCGGGCGATCATGGCCAGGGCGATCCCGGTGTTGCCCGACGACGGCTCGATGATGGTGCGGCCGGGTTCCAGCGTCCCGTCGGCCTCGGCTTCGAGGATCATCTGGCGGGCCACTCGATCTTTCACTGATCCGGCTGGGTTGACCCCCTCCAGCTTGACATGGATGGCCACCGCAGGATTCGGCGACAGCACCGTGACATCGACCATTGGGGTGTTCCCGATTAGATCGACAATCGAATTGTGCGCTGCCACAGGCCTCAGATTACTCCGATGCCTACCCCTCGACGGCCACCGGTTCTTCGGCTATAGCCCCGTCGAGGATGCGGTAGCACCGCAGCGCCGGCTCGGGATCCTTCAGCGACACGATCACGTAGAGGAGCGCACCAAACGGGTCGAACGCTGAGGCGTCGCGTACGTCCGTAGGCGATGGATAGGCGGTGGTATGGGTGTGGGAATGCATCACCGCCACCAGTGTCAGCCCTTCTTCGTCGGCGGTGCGCTCCACTTGAAGGTACTCAGCGTCATCGAGTCGGTAGATCTGGCTCGACTCCGCTGCATTGCGCACCGGGAAGAACCGGGTTACTTGGTCTTGGCCTGCCGAAGCAGCCAGCAGCCCACACGCCTCATAGGGCAGCCCTGAAAGCGCATGAGCGATGACCTCCGAGTAGACCTCCCTGCTCAACCGCAGCACCCGCTCACCCTACCTGGCCGAGTCTGCTGTTCAGCCGCTATCGGATTGCAGCCTCTCTTCGGGGGTAAGGCCGGAAAGGGCAGCAATTTCTGATGGAGGGTCGGCATCTCCGGTGAAGTCGCCAGAAGTGCGGGGGGATTCGAAACGGGTGGTGACTGGCACAACGCCGGCCCACCAGGGGCCGTCGATGTCTTCGGGCTCGTCGATGGGGTCGCCGTTGCGGATCTTGGCCGATGACTCGGCCAACGGCACCTCCACGACAAGCGTCTTCCGCAGGTCCGATGGAGACGGTGGACGTCCGCCATCCCAGTTGGCAACCACGTGGTCGGTAACCAGCTTGAGGGCGTAGGCCTTGCGGTCCTCCTCTTCGATGCGCCGAGCCCTGCCTCGCACGACCACCGAGCGGTAATTCATCGAGTTGTGGAATGGGGTGCGCGCCATCACCAGCCCGTCCAAGTGCGTGACGGTCACGCAAACCTCCTGGCCCTGGCCCGAGCCAAGCAGGTGATTGGCCACCGCGCCGTGAAGGAAGAGATGGACGCCGTCGTGCCCATAGGCCATCGGCAGCACCAGCGGCCCTTCGGGTGTAAGCACCCCCACATGGGCGATGAGCCCAGCATCGAGGATGCCGACGACATCGGTCTTCCCATACCGACCCCGTGCTGCGGCACGGCGCACCTTGACCCTCCCAGATGGCGCCTCTGCTGGCTCCTGTGCTCCAGTCTCATCCATAGCCTGCGAAGCTATCGTGATGCCCCGCTTGTTCTTGGCTGTATTTCCTCCACCGGATGTGATTGTCCAGTTGAGCCAGATCGACCGGCCGGAGGTTGACGGGTTGCGGTGGACGAATAGGGAGCAATGGCATATCACCCTGCGGTTTATGGGGGAGGCAGAATCCGAGGGGGTTGAGGACAGCCTGCGGGGGTTCCAGGGGTCGGCCAGCACGGTACGGCTGGGGCCGGCCAGCAGGCGGCTGGGCTGGCGCGCGCTGGTGCTGCCGGCAGCCGGGCTGGAC
>VYDF01000148.1 GCA_009843565.1 Acidimicrobiia bacterium
TGTAGCAACCTGCAATCATAATCGCTTCGGCCTGCATTCATCGTGATTTTCGGCCCGAATTGAGTGCGTCCATCGGCAGGGCCAAACCCGGATTACGTGCGAACGAACCCGAATTGCGTGCAACCAGCCTGCAATCATCGGACTGAACCCGCTTTGTCTGCGAACAAGGCCGTCTGGCAAACGGTCCTTTGCCTGACGGTCTGTCGCAACGGCTTGCCGGGACTGATCTTTCTGCGAAATCTTGTCTGTTTACCGCGTCTGGAAAACACCGTATGGCTTCGTGCGTTGTAATCGGGTTATCAGACAGGTCCCGCATGCTCATCGGCTACGCACGCGTATCGAAAGAAGAACAGAACCTCGACCTCCAGCATGACGCGCTGAGGGCGGTGGGCTGCGAGCGGATCTTCGATGACAAGGCAAGCGGTGCCAGGACGGAACGGCCGGGCCTGAACCGCGCCCTGGAGCAACTCCGCGACGGCGACACGCTGGTCGTATGGCGTCTGGACAGGCTGGGACGGTCCCTGAAGGATCTCATCGCCCGCGCCGAGGAGCTGAAGGAAATGGGTGCCGGGCTTAAGAGCCTCCAGGAGTCGATCGACACCACGTCGAGCGGCGGCCAGCTGATCTTTCACCTGTTCGGCTCCCTGGCCGAGTTCGAGCGCAACCTGATCCGCGAGCGGACCCAGGCCGGCCTGAAGGCTGCACGGGCACGCGGCCGCAAGGGCGGCAGAAAGAAGGCGCTGACCGCCAAGCAGCGCGCCCACGCGGTGGATCTCTACCGGTCGCGCGAGCACACGGTGGCAGAGATCTGCAGCCTGATGGGCATTTCGCGCGCCACGCTCTACGCCTATGTCGGCGAATTCTCCAATGGCTGACAGGGGCGTGCGCATCCCGACGGAGACGCTGCTTGCGCTCAGGACCCGGCTGGCGGGGCTGCCTGCCCGCTCGGCGGTGCGCCGGGAGGAGGTCGGTCGAACGGCCGATCTCTTCGGCGTCAGCCCGTCCACGGTGTACCGCTCGTTGAAGGCCCTGCATCAGCCGAAGGGGCTGAAGCGGGCGGACCGGGGAAAGCCGCGCAGCATCCCGGAGCAGGACCTGGCCCGGTATTGCGAGATCATCGCGGCCCTGAAGATCCGGACGGGCAACAGGAAGGGGCGGCATCTTTCGACGAGCCGGGCCATCGAGCTTCTCGAGGAGCACGGCGTCCAGACGCCGAGCGGGCATGTGCGGCCGCCGCCGGGCCTGCTGAAGCGCTCGACCGTGAACCGGTGGCTGAAGGACTGGGGACTTGACCATCCCCGCATGACAAGGGCCGCGCCGGCCACCCGGTTCGAGGCCCGGCATTCGAACGCCTGCTGGCAGTTCGACATCAGCCCGTCGGACCTGAAGCACGTTTCGCGACCGGCGTGGGTCGATCCCAGTCGCGGCCGGCCCACGATGCAGCTCTTCAGCGTTGTCGATGACCGGTCCGGCACCTCGTACCAGGAATACCGCTGCGTCTACGGCGAGGATGCGGAGAGCGCGCTGCTCTTCCTGTTCAACGCCATGGCACCCAAGGAGGACACCAGCTTCCAGGGCATTCCCGGGATGCTCTACCTCGACAACGGTCCTGTCGCGAAGAGCCTCGTGTTCCAGACCGTGATGGAGCGGCTCGGGGTTGAATGGAAGACGCACATGCCGGCGGGTTCCGACGGCAACCGCGTCACGGCCCGTTCGAAGGGAAAGGTGGAACGGCCCTTCCGGACCGTGAAGGAAGCCCACGAGACGCTTTACCATTTCCATGAGCCGGAGACCGAGGCGGAGGCCAATCTCTGGCTGAGGAACTTCGTCAACCGGTACAACGACAAGCCTCATCGCCGCGAGCCGCACAGCAGGCTCGAGGACTGGCTGGCAAACCTCCCGGACACCGGCATCCGCGAGATGTGCTCCTGGGAGCGCTTCTGCGCCTTTGCTCGCGAACCCGAGCTCCGGACGGTGGCATCGGATTCGCGAATATCCATCGACGGCACGTATTACGAGGTCGACAGCGATCTTGCCGGCGAGGAGGTGCTGCTGTGGTGGGGCCTGTTCGATCACGAGTTGTTCGTGGAATGGGAAGACCGGCGCTACGGCCCCTATCACCCGCACGGCGGGCCGATCCCCCTGCACCGGTATCGCAAGCGCAGGAAGTCTCCGCGGGAGAAGCGCGCCGAATCCGTGGCCAGGCTGGCCGAGGCGATCAGCCTGCCGCGCACGGCCGTTGCCGGCTTCGCCCTGGATGCGCCGGAGGCGGAGGTCGTGCCGTTGCCCAAGGTCAGGTTCAGCGATCCCGACCCGTGGGGGCAGATCGCCTACGAGAACGAGCTCAGCGCGCGCAGGGCGATTTCCCACCAGCTGGACCGGCCGCTCGCCGAACTCTCGCCGGACGATCGCGCCTTCGTAGGCGAGCTGGTTGGCCGGACCCTGAACAAGGCCGACATAGAGGCCGAAATAAGACAGCGCTTTCGGCGCGGACAATGACACGAAGAGGCAGGTCGAATGCTTAGCAGACAGGTCATGAAGCACTTTCACGTCGAG
>VYDF01000017.1 GCA_009843565.1 Acidimicrobiia bacterium
CCTCGATGACGAGGGCGAGGCCGTCGCGGCAGACCTCGGCGACTCGGCTCGCTATCTCCACCTCGACGTGACCAACGACGACGACTGGGTAGCCGCCGTGGAGCTGGCCGAGCAGGAATACGGCCCGATCAACCTGCTGGTGAACAACGCCGGCGTCGTCAGCTTCGGTCCGGTCGGCGAACTGCCTCCGGACGATTTCCGCCGAGTGGTCGACATCAATCTCACCGGCACATACCTCGGCATGTACTACTCGGTTCCATCAATCCGTCGGGCCGGTGGCGGCGTGATTATCAACATCTCATCTACCGCCGGGCTGGTCGGCTATGCCATGGTTCCGGCGTATGTGGCATCGAAATGGGGGGTCCGGGGGCTGACCAAGACTGCGGCTTTGGATTTGGCGAGGGACAACATCAGGGTCATGTCAATCCATCCCGGAGCGATTCGATCGGCGATGACCGCGGAAATCACCGACGAGGTCACGGCGGCCAACCCGATTCCCCGGATGGGCGAGCCAGAGGAAGTCACCAAGCTCTTGATGTTCCTCGCCGCCGATGCCACCTTCAGCACCGGATCGGAGTGGATCGCCGATGGCGGCGAGGTTCTTCCGCCCGTCGTCGAGCTGTTCGAGGAAAATTGAACCGGCTCCATGAGACTCAAGAACTCGACGGCGGTAATCACCGGAGGCGCAGGCGGCCTCGGCACGGCCATGGGCAGACGGTTCGCCAACGAGGGCGCCGCGGTCGTGATCCAAGATGTGCGCGCCGATGCCGTCGAGGATGTGGCAGCCGACATTTGTCGGGCGGGTGGCAAGGCCATGGCTTGGGCGGGTGACGTCGCCGACACGGCGTCGATCGAAGCGATGTTCGACGCCGCTTCTGTCGAGATCGGCGACATCGACGTGGTGATCGCCAACGCCGGTGTCAGCCGGGTAGACGGGGACGGCGCGATCGACGGACAAGTCGGGGCCAACCCGATCATCGAGATGCTTGAGATGACCGACGACGCATGGCATCGCATGCTCGACATCCACCTGACCGGCGCCTTCACGTGTGCTCGCGCCATGCTTCGGCGGCGGGTTCCCCGCGACCTTCCCTCGGTGTTCATCGGGATCGCGAGCATCGCGGCCCTCGGAGGCTACGGACCAGCCCACTATGCGGCATCCAAGGGCGGCATCCTCGGCCTAGTTCGCTGCCTCGCCCTCAACGGGGGCCCGCTCGGCATCCGGGCCAACGCGATCTGCCCCGGTGTCATCCACACTCCGATGTCGGCCAACACCGACGAGGATGTGCACGAGGCCATCCGCATGCGCACTCCCTTGCGCCGGTTCGGCGATCCCGATGACATCGCACACGCGGCCGTCTATCTGGCGAGCGACGAGAGCAAGTTCGTGACCGGCCACGTGCTGTCGCCCAACGGCGGCATCGAGATGGTCTGATGCCGAACCGAGATGGCTAGCTCCAGGCCCCTACCGTTCTGAACGCCGCGCTCACTGCCCGATTCCGTGGTTCCTTGGTGCCCGTCGGCTCTTGCGCCAGAATCTCGCTTGGTCGGGGAGCGGAGATCCTCGCCGCGACGTCACGGAGCGCTTCGAGATCAAGTCGTCGATAGCAAGTGATCGCGTTGAGGCCAACCATGTTGCGCACGTCCGAAATCGGCAGACCCGCGTAGGTCGACCAGAGGGCCGCGTGGGTCATCTGGGGAGCCCCCTCCTCGGGGTAGCACCAGGTTCCCTCCATATGCGGATAGTCGGTCCCCCACATCATCCGATCGGCGTGTCCGCCGGCTATGGCCGACTCGGCTTCTGTTCTCGAATGGAAGCTCGCCCCGATCCAGACGTTGGAGGCGATGTACGACGACGGCGTCCGCGGGAGGTCCCAACCATCGTGCTCGCGCATCCAGGTGTCGCCACCAAAGCCCAGGATCGAGTCGGTGTCGGTGACATACGAACCGAACCAGTCGCCTGGCGTCTCGGTAATCACGAGCCGCAGGTTTGGGTGACGCTCGAACACACCGGAGAACGTCAGGATCCGAATCGTGCGCTCACACCACCAAGCGCCCTCGAGGAACGCCATGCCCGGAACGTTCGCATACCTGTTGCCCGGGAAGCTCGCACTCGTGTGGCTGGTCAGCGGCATGTCCAACGCCGCACATGCGGCGTAGAAGTCTTCGAACGCGGGATCGTTCAGAGGGGCAATGCCCGTCGAGTCAGGCTTGGGGAAGTTCACTCCGCCGAGTCCGGCTTCCGCGGCCCACTCAACTTCTTTGACGCTGGCTTCGATGTCCCACATCGGGACCTGAGCAAGACCGACGTGGCGCTCAGGCTCCACCGAGCAGAAGTCGGCCAGCCAACGGTTGTAGATGTGACGGCCGACAGCGGCCAGCTGGGCGTCGTCGGGGTTCTGGGCCCCGGTGCCGAACATGTTGTACTGATCGAAGGGGACTGGCTGGGTGTTCTGACTCCCGTGGAAGATGACCTCGCCCGCGATACCGTCAGCGTTCATGTCCCGCAAGCGGGCGTGGATGTCGAAGTGGCCGTCGCTCTGTAGATTCCAG
>VYDF01000275.1 GCA_009843565.1 Acidimicrobiia bacterium
CCCGGGGGAATGGCTCGGCATCATCGGCCCCAACGGCGCCGGCAAGTCGACCTTGCTGCGGTCCATTGTCGGCCTGACCGAATACCTCGGCACGGTGGCGTTGAGCGACGGGCGCGGCCCGGGTGCCGCCGATGTCGCTTTGGTGCCGCAGTTCCCGGTCCTTCCCAAGGGAATGACCGTGGCCGAGTATGTGCTGTTGGGGCGGACCGCTCACCTCGGTTGGCTGGCCCGCGAGTCGCAGGCCGACCGGGAGATCGTTTCCTCGGTGCTGCACCGCCTCGACCTTTCGGCTTTCGCCGAGCGCTTCGTGTCCACCTTGTCAGGCGGAGAGGCTCAGCAGGTGGTGGTGGCCCGGGCGCTGGCCCAGCAATGCCCGGTGCTTCTGCTGGACGAGCCCACCAGCGCCCTTGATGTGGGCCATCAGGTCTCGGTGCTGGAGTTGGTGGACGATCTGCGCCGCACCGAGGGTCTCAGCGTATTGGCGGCCATGCACGACTTGAATGCTGCGGCCCGATTCGCCGATCGTCTGATCCTCATTGACCACGGCCGAATCGTGGCTCATGGCACCCCTGAATCGGTTCTGCAATCCGATCTGCTGTCCACGGTGTACGCCACACCGCTTACTGTTCAATCCATCGACGGCGATCTGGTGGTATTGCCTGCACCTCGTCGTCGGGCCCACCCCCAGAAGGAGATCTCATGAGCACCGAAACAGCTCCCCAAGAGGAACGCCCCTATGACCTTTCCAACATGAAGACGGCTTCCTCGCTGGTGCTGGTCAATACCGGCGACGGCAAGGGCAAGTCCACCGCGGCATTCGGCACCATCTTGCGGGCGGTGTCGCAGAGCTGGCCGGTGGCCGTGGTGCAGTTTCTCAAGAGCGGGGATTGGAACACCGGCGAGGAGAAGGTGTGCCGAGAACTCGGGGTGCAGTGGTTCTCGGCCGGAGACGGGTTCACCTGGGACTCCGACGATCTTGATGAGTCCGGGGCCAAGGCGATGGCAGCCTGGGAGTTCTCGGCCCAGCTCATTGCCGGAGGGGACTACCGCCTCGTGGTCCTCGATGAGATCAGCTACGCCATGACCTGGGATTGGATCGACGCCGCAGAGGTGGCATCGGCTCTCGAGTCTCGACCGGAGCGGGTGAGTGTGATTCTGACCGGCCGGGACATGGCCGACGAAGTGATTGATGTGGCCGACACCGTGACCGAGATGGTCAAGGTCAAGCATGCCTTTGACAGCCAGATCTTGGCCAAGAAGGGCCTCGACTATTGACCAAACTGGTCAATCCCCGACTGCATCCTGCTGCATCCGGTCATCGGGGGGTGTTGGAGTGGTGCTGGGAGACGTCGATGAAGGCCGTGTCGTCGGCGGCGGTGGGCGGGGGAATCAGGGAGATTGGCTGGCTGGTTAACGTCGGCGTCGCCTCGGACTATTACCGGACCGACCTGGAAGACCACGCCGCAGAGGTGGCGGAGGAGCTCCAACTCGTCGGCCCCGGAGTAGCCCTGTTCACCGCTGCTGCTGTCGACCAAGTGTCCCGGGCTGAGCACGGTGGAGTAGTGGTGGACGCCACCGTCGGAGTCTCCCATCCCACATGGGCCGCCGATGTCGCTGCGATGAGCCAGCAATGGGCGCCGGGCACGATCAACTCGGTGGTCCAATTGCCGGTGGGTCTTGAACCTGGTGCGGCAGTCAACGCCGTAGCCACCGCGACCGAGGCCAAGGTTCAGGCCCTAGTGGAGAGAGGCATTCCTGGAACGGGAACGGCCAGCGATGCCGTTGCCATTGTCTGGCCCGTCCATGCCGAGGTCGAGCGGTTTGCCGGGCCCCGGTCGACGGTAGGCGCCAACATCGCCCGGGCGGTGCATGAGGCGGTTTGGAAGGGCGCAGGGGGCTCCTCATGATCATTTTGGTGCTGGGCGGGACCCGCTCGGGCAAGTCGGGCGTGGCTGAGTCG
The DNA here is from genome assembly GCA_009843565.1 of Acidimicrobiia bacterium. Taxonomy (GTDB): domain Bacteria; phylum Actinomycetota; class Acidimicrobiia; order Acidimicrobiales; family Bin134; genus Poriferisocius. The sequence continues at coordinate 1,961 of VYDF01000275.1, forward strand.
ATCGCCCAGTCCTTGGGGCTAGCCGTCACCTATGTGGCCACTGCTGCGGTGGATGAAAAAGATTCGGACCACGCCGCCCGGGTCGCTGCTCACCAGGCACGTCGCCCTAAACACTGGAGCACTGTGGAATGCGAGGAACCCGAAGACTTGCCTCGCCATCTAGATGAGATCGACGGAGTGGTGTTGGTGGATTCTTTGGGCACCTGGGTGGCCCATCACTCTGGTCTGACGGTGGAGGCCGACGGGCTCCTCGACGCGTTGGCCAGGCGGACTGACCCTGCGGTCATCGTTTCGGAAGAGGTCGGGCTTTCGGTTCACGCTCCAACCGAGTTGGGTCGCCGCTTCGCCGATGAGCTGGGGATGCTGAACCAGAAGATGGCTGCGGTGGCTGATCGAGTCTTGTTGGTAGTAGCCGGGCGGGCTCTCGAACTGCCCGGTTCCGATGAGGCGGTTTTGCGGCCATGAAGCGGCCGGCGGTGATGGGCGCGGTGGCGTTCTTGACCGTGGCTGGTCGAGGTCAGACGCCCCAAGCTCGAGCCTTATGGTGGTTTCCTCTGATAGGGGCTGGGC
>VYDF01000164.1 GCA_009843565.1 Acidimicrobiia bacterium
CTGTTCCTGACGGGCCAAGCGGATCCCTTCTATACCGATCTGGTGTTTTATCCCGATGGTCTGTCGTTGAGCAACCACCCTTTCTTCATTCCTCATATCATTGCTATGAACGCGCTGAATACGTTCATGCCAGTATCGAACGCATTTAACCTAACCTATCTGCTAATTATCATTTCATCCGCTCTTTCGGCTTACATCTACCTGATCTGGCTGTTCAAAGACCGCTGGATAGCGCTTTTTGGCGCGGCTGTCTTTGGGTTCTCTCCACACATCGTCGGCACAGCGCCCGATCCTCATATTGCTTTTTTGGCGACGATACCCTTAATTCTGTATTGCATTCATCGCGGCATATTAGAATACCGCCGGGTGTTAGTCCTTTTGGCTGGCCTGCTCACGGGACTAACCACCGTAATCGTCCTGTACCAATTCGTATGCGTCCTGATATTGCTCGGATGCTTTCTATGCGCCTTTGCCGTTTCAAGGTGGCGCGACAGACGCTTCTGGCAACAGGTCTTGCTCTTGGTCCTTTCCATCGCGGTTTCAAGTATGTGGCGCCTTTACCCCTTAATGAGCAACGCGGATTCCCTGACAACATCGCTGACCTGGCACGGCGCCGCCGAAATCGGTACCGACGTAGTCGCATTCTTTGTCAATTTCAGCAATCCATTCTGGGGCCATCTCGTTCAATCGACCTTCAATATAAACGGAGGCGGACATTCCGGTTATTTGGGATACTTGCCGCTTCTGCTGATATGCGCGGGCTTCTTCACCAAGGTCACACGGCGAAAGATGCTGCCCTGGGCAGTATGTTGCGCGCTATTCCTCGTTTTGCGACTTGGCTCGCAGCTCAACATCAACGGCACAATATATCCCGATATCCTCTTGCCCAAGCACTATTTGGATCAGGTCTTTCCGGTAGTCTTTGAGGCATTCTCTCGTCTTGACTATTTCATGATTGGCGCTTTATTGCCCTTCGCTGTATTGACCTGCTTTGGACTTGTCGCGCTTCAAAAGCGGCTGCCGACCGCCTCAAGACCTATATTCGTCTTGGCGCTTGTCTTGACAGTCACGGTCGAAAACTACGTTCCGACAAGGGGCAATGTCATTCCCGACGAACATTTCGCTTATCTGAACTGGCTAAAACAAGAAGGCGATGTGCAGGAAATTCGCCTGATCAACCTGCCAATGGGACGCACCAACTCGAAAAGAAACGGCCTTAACCAGGTGCTCAGTGGCTTTCCTCACGTTGAGGGCGCCATCAGCCGCACGCCCGAACGTGCATACGACTATATCCGAGCCAACTACCTGCTAAATAACTGGGCTTGGGAAAATCAACGCCCAGTCCACTGCGATATGCCGGATAGAGACGCATATATAGCTGGCTTGGCGCAGCTTGAAAAAGACGGCTTCAGTCATGTCGTTTACCATCAGCATGAGGGCTATTACTTCTGGGCTGATCTCAAGGAGAGCTTTCACGGCATAGAACCCTCATACAGCAATGGCGCCGTATCCGTTTTCCGGCTGAGCGACCTGCGCGACAGCTGTTCAAGCGAACTCAGCGCCAATCATCTTTTCACGCGCGCTTATGCCGACGCCATACAACTGCCCGCGCCCCTTGATGAACGACACGGGGCGATAGCCGTCTTGCCGCCGACCCCCGAAGCCGGCGACCATTTCATGCGCTATCTCCGCCACTTCTCCGAAGTCGATCGCACCATCGTGACCATCACTTGGGATGAGCAGGCGATCATCGATATCCATGACCCAGAATTTGCCGATCCAAATGCTGACATCAATCCAGAACAATTCGCCGCCCTTTGGCTGGTCAATGTTCCGCCGGAATACAACGCCATGCAGACCGAAGTCTATCAACAATGGCTCACTAAACGATTTACTTTCTGCCAGCGCTTTCATGAGGAAGAGCGCACGACCATCGACCTGTATCTAAGGGCAGGTATTCCATGCGCCGCCATGGATGAAAGCAGCGCGATCGACGTCCGCTATGATAGCGGCGTGCGTCTCCATAACGCCTCCTTTGACGTCCATGTGGACACTGTGAGTTTCTATCTGGCATGGACAAATACCACTGAGAACACTTACGCGTTTTCGCTACAGTTCTTTGACGACGTCGGAGGGAAGGCGCTGCAGTACGACAATGTGATCTTCCGCCAGTTGCTGACGGATCATGAAATTGACACGACATCGCTTTCGGCAGGCGTCTACACGGTAAAGCTCATCGTCTACGACTTCAAGACAAAAAAGAGTCAAGACGGTACCCTGACTGATTCGACAGAGCGATTCGAGCGTGAACTTGAGATTGCGTCGGTCGAAATAGATTAGTAGTGTAGGATCTATCGCAACGGCAAACTTTCCGAGACAGGAAATGCGTGGAAGCACGCGCTTGTGAATTCAACCATTATGGTTACTCAGTACCTGTCACGCATGGTCAGGCTTTTGACGAAGCACCGCCATGTCTTCATCGTCGTCACGCTCCTGACCCTGGTGATGACCTTCCCGACAATTGTCT
>VYDF01000167.1 GCA_009843565.1 Acidimicrobiia bacterium
ACTGAAGCCAGCGGAAGTCGGGTGATTGATCTGCAATCTCGAAGAATCGCTCGACCAGACCGCCGAAGAACACATCGCTCGACAGCCATCCCACCTCGGGGTGGGCATGGGGCGGGGCATCGAGTTGGCCGTCGTCGGCCAAACGCAGCCACTTGAGGCCATGGCCCTCTTGGTCGAGCGCATCGAAATGGGACCGGTGTTGCCCGTAGGCCTTCTCGGTCACCAGTGCGAACACGCTGTCGATGCTATGGGATTGACGGGCGCGCGAGGGAGTGCTGGCGAAGAATTGCGCCTATTTCAGTCAATTTCATTCACTATTGACTTAGGCAAGCCCCACTGGAATAATCCGAGCAGGGCTTGCCCCTGGCTAGGGCAAGCCTTAGGCCGGGGAGCTCCACCCTCCCCGGCCGACAGGGCTAGTCCCGCAACCTAGCGGGACACCTGCTAGCAGGCAAGCAATTTTCTGACGCAATTGTTGTTTCTTTCGCTACCCGGCGAATTTCTGCCAAGACTGCTTGGTTTCTGCCCTTTGAGAGCACCCCTGTAGCCTGAATGGAGTTGTGGAATCTGCTGTCCGGCTCCGGTCCGCTGTGACGTTATTGGGGCGGTTTCCCGCCTTGGCCGGAGTTGATCTCGACATCTCGCCGGGGGAGATCGTTCTGCTTAAGGGGCCGAACGGTGCGGGCAAGACCACCCTGTTGCGGCTGTGCGCCGGATTGTGCTCGCTGGCCTCGGGCCAGGGGTGGGTGCTGGGCCACAGTCTCAATGAAGAGCGCCGTATGGTGCGTCGTCGGGTGGCGCTGTTGGGCCATCGCACCGGGCTGTACGACGATCTCACCGTGGCCGAGAACGTGGATTTCTGGGCTCAAGCAGCCGGGGCCAGCCGCCAAGATGTCGACGAGGCCATGGAGCGACTCTCGCTCACCGGGCGACTGCCCGACACCCGGGTGGGCCGACTGTCGGCCGGACAGCGCCGGCGGGCCTCCATCGCTTCTCTAGTTGTGCGCCGACCCGAGCTGTGGCTGCTGGACGAGCCCCATGCCGGCCTCGACCAGCAGACGCGCGACACCGTGGACACGTTGGTGCGTGCCGCGGCTACGGCGGGGGCCACCGTGGTGTTGGCCACCCATGAGTTGGAGCGCATTGCAGTGCTGGAGCCCCGAGTAGTGAGCGTGGTCGGCGGGATGGTGCGCACCGGGGATGAACCGGCTGATTCGCAGAGTCGCAACGCCCCACCGGATGCGGAGGATGACCGCCGTGTTTCGTGACGCGTGGCTGATCGCTGGCAAAGACCTGCGGATCGAAATGCGCTCTCGGGTGGGGCTCAACCAGATCGTGCCGTTTGCGGTGACGGTGTTGGTGCTATTCGCCTTTGCGCTCGACACCGATCAGGAGGCCCTGCGCACCTATGCCCCCGGGTTATTCTGGGTGACGGTGCTGTTGGCCTCGCTGCTGGCCATCGGCCGCTCGTTCGCGGTGGATTTGGCCGACGGAGCCACCGACCGTCTGCTCTTGTCGGGAATCGACCCCATTGCGGTGTTCGGAGGCAAGGCCGCAGCTTTCGCTTTCCAGTTGGTTGTACTGGAGGTGTTGGTGGGAGCGGGGGTTGTGTTGCTGTTCGACGTGACCGTGCATCGCTACGGCTTGCTGGTGTGCGCCGGGTTGGCCGCGGCCGCCGGGGTGGCCACTGCCGGTACCCTCTATGGGGCGCTGGTCGCCGGCCTCGGGGTGCGGGAGACCCTGCTGCCGGTGCTGTTGTTGCCGGTGGTAGCCCCGGTGCTCATCGGAGCTACCCGGGCATTTCAGGACGCGTTCGGCGTAGCTGGCGCAGAAGGTTGGGCCTGGTTGGGCCTCTTGGCCGGTTTCGCCGCAATCTATGGGGTATTCGGGGCCCTGAGTTACGGGGCCCTTTTGGAGGAAGCGTGAGCACTACCACCACGCCGTCACCGGCGAACAGAGCCGCCGTCCCGGCGACTACTTCGTCGCGCGCGACCCAGGTCCTGGGTTGGCTGACGCTGGCCGGCTTTGCGGTGCTGGTGGCGCTGGCTTTTGCCTGGGTGCCCGAGGACACCCGCGTCACCGAGCAGGGCGACGTGGTGGGCCAGTTCGACGCGGTGCGCCTGATGTTCGTGCATGTTCCGTCGGCCATCATGGCCTACACCGGGTTCGGGCTGACTTTCTTGGCCAGCTTGGCCTATTTGCGATGGCGCACCGACTGGTGGGACGTCATGGCCCACTCCTCAGCGGAGATCGGCGTGTTGTTCGGGGTGCTGACCTTGGTGACCGGCTCCATCTGGGGCCGTCCCATCTGGCAGACCTGGTGGGAGTGGGGCGATGTCCGGCTGGTGACCACTCTGGTGATGGTGCTGGTGTTTATCGGCTATCTGGCGGTGCGGCGCATCCCGGCCGACGCCGCGGTCAAGGCCCGTCGGTCGGCGGTGATCGCCCTGGTGGGGGCGGTGAACATTGTGATCGTGAACCGGTCGGTGGACTGGTGGGAGAACCGCACCCTGCACCAGCAGT
>VYDF01000258.1 GCA_009843565.1 Acidimicrobiia bacterium
CCCGGGCCCCAGCCACCCCCTCCTGCTCGCTGCCGGCCATGGGGTGGCCGCCCACGAAGCGGCTATCGGCCACCGCGGCCACAATGGGGGCCTTCACGCTGCCCACGTCGGTAACCAGCCCCGCACCCGCGCCCAGCGCCTTGCGGGCCTCAGCCGCCGCCGAACTCACCGGGGTGGCCACGAACACGATGTCGGCGCCGTCGGGCGGGCCCACCTCATCCAATGCGCCCCGGCGCAGGGCCTCAGCGGCCACCGCCTCGTTTTCGTCGGTGCCGGTCACCCGCCAACCCCGCTCCCGCAGGGCCAGGCCGATGGAGCCCCCGATGAGCCCGGTGCCCACGATGGCTGCCCGCTGGAGAGCGTCGATGGCAGCCATTACTCGGGAAGGTCGTCGCGCAGACCCTGTGCGCCTTCCAGGTAGATGTGGTGCAGCTCGCTGCGCCCCCGCTCGGTGGTCAGATGGATCAGCACCCGCAAACACAGCGGGGTTCCGTCGATGATGTCCAGCTCCTGGGCGCACAAAAGCGGCACGTCGCCGAGGCCGAATTTGCGGGCCGCGGCCGCCGGAAAGGCCGAGTTGATGTCGGAGGTGGCGGTGAAGATGACGCTGATCAGGTCTTGGTGATTGATGTCGTTGCGCTCGAACATCTCGGTCAACAGCGCGATGATCCGCTCCTCCATGTGCTCGGAGGTATCGACATCGATGGTGGTGGCACCCCGCAGGGCGCGCACGGCACTGCTCACGGGCAGAATTCTACTGACCCCCGCCCCCGCCCCCGAACTCAGTTGTCGGCGGGGCTGATCATTCACGGAGCGTCAGGGTACAGTAGGCATGTAAGCCCCCATCAGCCTCTCCCCGGTTTACTGGGTGAAGCGGTTGGGGGCAGATTCTTTAATGGCGCTGCGCTCGAGTTCTCTCACTTCGCCAGGGGACAGCTCTCGCCACTGACCGGGCGGGAGCTTGCGGTCTGCCAAAGGGCCGATGCGGGTGCGCACCAGGCGCAGCACCGGGTGGCCCACCGCCTCGCACATCCGCCGCACCAGGCGGTTGCGGCCCTCGTGTACCACCATGCGCACCACCGAGGGCTCCGGCAGCGAAACCGCCACAGCCCGGGCCAAGCCGTCGTCCAGCTCCACCCCCTCTCGCAGCCGTCTCAGAATTCCCCGGCCGGGGCGGCCCTCCACCTGGGCCAGGTACTCCTTGGGTACCCCGAACGAGGGATGGGTGAGCCGGTGGGCCAGCTCGCCGTCGTTGGTCAGCACCAGCAGCCCCTCGGTGTCGGCATCCAGGCGCCCCACCGAGAAAACCCGGGGCTCGGCAGGCACCATTTCCACCACCGTGGGCCGCCCCTGGGGATCGTCAGCGGTACTCACCACGCCGGGAGGCTTATTTAATAGGTAATAGACGAGATCGGCCCGCAGCCCCACCGAAACCCCGTCTACCGCCACCGCATCGTGCTCAGGATCGATCCGCTGGCCCAGCCGGGCCACCTCCCCGTTCACGGTGATGCGGCCCTGCGCCACCATCTCCTCCACCGCCCGGCGGCTGGCCACCCCCGCCCGAGCCAGCACCTTCTGTATCCGCTCAGGGCCGCTACCCATAGGGGGCTACGATGGCATGCGCTGGCGGGTGTCGCCGCAGCATTTGAGTCCAACAAGCAGATGGCTATGGGTTACTTCTCCGTATTCGGCGCCCGGACGATGGCCGCGGCGGCCGTGGTGGGGATTTTGGCGCTGTTGGGGCCGCTGCCCACTGCCGCCGCCCAGCCGAGTGTTCCCGATGAGCCGGTCAACGTCACCGCCACCCCCGGCGACGCGCAGGTCACGCTGGCCTGGACCCCCGGCGCCGACAACGGCAGCACCATCATCCGCTACGAGTACACCTACGACGAGAACGGCGCAGCCGTAAACGTGTGGTACCCCATTCCCGGCAGCAATCGCCACACCACCAGCTACACCGTTACCGGTTTGACCAATGGCACCGCCTATCGGTTCTATCTGCGGGCCATCAACTACGAGGGCAACGGGGCGGTGGCCACCGCGGTGTCGCTGCCCGCCATACCGGCCACCACCCCCGATCCGGTTACCGAGTTGATAGCCACTCCGGGCAACTCCCAGGCCACGCTCACCTGGATTCCCGGCTCCGACGGCGGTTCGCCCATCTTGTACTACGAAATCCGCCAGAGGATCGTCAACTCCCCCTACGGCCCGTGGAGCATCATGGTCGGCTCCACCGCCACCACCACTAGCTTCATCGTGACCGGCTTGACCAACGGCGTCACCTACCAGTTCCAGGTTCGTGCGGTGAACGCCATCGGGCCGACACCGGTACCGACCCCGCCCGACCCCGAGCCCGAAGAGGAAGAACCCGAAGAAGAACCCGAAGAAGAAGAGCCTGAGGAAGAACCCGAAGAAGAAGAGCACGAGGAAGAAGAGCATGAGGAAGAGCACGAAGAAGAAGATCACGAGGAAGAAGAAAAAGAGGATGATCGGGGGGGGGATGGGGGGG
>VYDF01000219.1:0-1628 GCA_009843565.1 Acidimicrobiia bacterium
ATAAACACCCCCTCACCAAACAACCACCACCAGTCGGGGATCGTGGGAGCTCACCTCCACGACAAGGCCTCCAACCAGCACTCTTTGGCCCGACTGGACGGTGGTGGCGCCGCCGACGCGGTGGCCGGGCGGGGCGATGAACGTGCCCACCCACATCCGCTCTTTGAGCGAGAGGATCTGGTCGCGCTGGGCACGGGTGCCACGGTCGGCAATCGCCAGATCCACCGCTTCGACTCCGGCTCGGCGCAGGTCCTCCAGGAGCCTCTCTGTGGAGCGATTGGATCCGAGTACAACCACCGTCGTGCCGTGCTCCCGCCAGACCTCGACCCCGGAGTCGAGCACGGTGTGGAACGGCGGGTCAGAAATCCTCAGGGCCACCGCCGGCACCAGTAGAGCCATGGCCAATCCCCAGGCGGCCACCGCCCGCAGCAGTCGGCGCCGGGCCAGCCACCAGCAACCCGCGCCGACGGCCACGGCCAACAGATGTGGGGTTCGCAGCTCACCCAGTCGAGCAGACGCCGCCCAGCCGGCCACTGCCTGGATCCAGCCGATTCCCACGCTGGTGGGCCAATGGATGACATGGGCAAGCGGGCCGCCCACCAGTCCGGCCACCACCCCGGCCGAGAGGCTCCACATCATGATCGGCCCGGCCACCGGAGCGGCCAGCAGGTTGGCGGGCAGGGAAGCCACTGGGACCCCGCCGAAGGTGGCGATCAGCAATGGCGCCACGGCCAATTGGGCCGAGACGGTCACGGCCAGCGCGTCGGCCAATATCCGAGGGCCGGACAGGCGGTTGGCCAGACGGGGGGCCCAAGCGATGATTCCCGCCGAGGCGGCTACCGACAGCCGGAAGGCCACCGAGTACACCAGCAGCGGATCGATCAGCACCAACAGGGCCACGGCCAATGCCAGCACCCGGCGGCTGGACGCGTCGCGTCCCAACAAGGTGGCGGTGGCGGCGATGGCCGCCATCACGGTGGCCCGCAGCACCGAGGGCTCGAATCGGGTGACCAGCGAGAAGAAGCCGATGACTCCGAGCGTGAGCACCCACCGGCCCCGGTAGTCGAAACGCTCGATCAGGGGCCGGGCCAAGATGAGCACGAAGGCCACGTTCTGGCCCGACACCGCCAGCAGGTGGGTGAGGCCCGCGGCTCGAAAGTCGTCGGACACCACCGGAGACTGATAGCGATCGTCGCCGTATGACAGCCCAGTGAGCAGGGCATGGCGGTCGTCGTCGAGAGACTCCGCCCCAGAGGCGATGGTGCGCCGCAGCCAGTTGGCCAGCCGGTAGGGCAAAGAGCCGCTTTTGTGGCTGTGGATGCGGTCGATGCTCAGCCGGTTGGCGACGTGGCGGGCCGCCTGGTAGTCGGGCAGGGGCTGGATCGGGCGCACGCTCCCGGTGACGCTGATGCGATCCCCGGCCAGTCGGTCGCTCAGGCGGCGGGCCGCTGAGCCGTAGGCCCACCCCTCGTAGCGACGCCCCTGCGCCCGCACGCTCACCCGCATTCCGGCGCCAACCGGAACCGGATCGGCCACCAGGGCCACCTCGCCGTCGAAGGCTGCGGGCTCAACCGGGTCGAGGCCCGCCCAGGCCTTGGCCCCCAGCGACGAGCTGAGCAGCATGATGG
>VYDF01000219.1:1638-2509 GCA_009843565.1 Acidimicrobiia bacterium
ACGGCCAGGGCCACCAGCCCGAGGACTATTGCGGGGGCGAGCGGAACGGCCGCCGACCACCAAGCGCCGAGAATGGCGGCCACGGCCAGGGCCACCGTGTGGCGGTCGGTCATCGTCGTCGGGACTCAAACGGCAACCAGATCCCGAATCTGGTCGAGCTTGCTGGGACCTATGCCCGACACCGCCAGCAGCCCGTCAACAGAGGCAAACCCCCCGATGCGCTGGCGGTGCTCGATGAAGGCCGCTGCAATGGCCGGCCCCACCCCCGGCAGGGACTCCAATTGTGCGGTGGTGGCGGTGTTGAGATTCAGGGGTCCGGATTGGGCCGCCGCCAGGCCCCCAGCCAGCCCGCCTCCGTTGAGAGGCGCGGGTATCTGGATCTGGCCGAATCGGGGGAAGTACACCCACTGCCCGTCAACCAGCGTGTCAGCCAGATTCACCCGGTCGTAGTCGGCGTCGGGGGCCAGCCCTCCGGCTGCTTGGACCAAATCGTGAACTCGGGCTTCCCCTCGAAAGAGGTACACCCCCGGGGCGTAAACCGCACCGGCGGCGTGGACCACGATCGGCGTCGGCTCGGCTGTGGGAGCTGCGGGAACCGCCAGTGGCGTGGCCATGGGGATCACCGCCTCAGGTCTTGGGGCGCCGTTGGCCCCGACCACCAGGTAGACGGCCACGGCGATGGCTACCACCAGCCCGGCCCCCGCCATCAACAGCCGAGGACCGGTGATCAGATGGCGGTAGTCATCCCACATCTCCCGGACTCGCTCTGCCGGGGTCAACTGGGGAGGGGGCAGCGATGGGTCTTCCATGGCCGTTTCCGGGCGCGGCATGCCGCCTCAGCGAAGGGGGAAGTACCTCAATTATATCAGAA
>VYDF01000147.1 GCA_009843565.1 Acidimicrobiia bacterium
CGGTGAGCCGCTCTACCTTCACCACCTCGGCACCCCACTCCCCGAGCACCGCCGCGCAGGTGGGAACGAACGCGTATTCGGCCAATTCCAGTACCTTGACACCCTCCAACGGCAACGTCATGGCTACGGGTCTATCACCCGGTCACCTCAGGTCGACAACCGCGATCTCGCCTGCGGGGCGGGCTTGGACCTTGACCGGATCGATGCTGGGTGCGGTGCACACAAACAGCCGGGTGCCGGTGTCGTCGAGCACACAGGCGGTCGGGCGGCAACCGGGAAACTCAATGACGCGGCCTATCGCGCCGCCCTCGGCTACCAGCACCACCCGCCGCCCGATGGGATCGGCCACCCACACCCGTCCGTCAGGGGCGAGGCAAATCCCGTCGGGTGATCCGGCGTCCAGCTCGGCGAACGCCCGCCGATTGCTTAGTGAGCCGTCGTCGTCCACCGCAAACGAGCTCAACCGCTGACCCCAGGTCTCGGCCACGATCAACCGCCGTTCAGGCGTGATGACCATGCCATTGGCGAAGCGCAGTCCGTCGGCGGCCACCGACACGTTGCCATCGGGGCTCACCCGCAGGATCTGGGCCGGCCGTTCCGGGGCCCGAGCCTCCAGGTCGAACCCGTCGTTGCCGATGTAGGCGGTGCCGTCGTCGTCCACCACCATGTCGTTGATCTTGGAATCCGACACCGGGTTGAGGTCGGCGACGATGGTCCCGTCGGCTCGGCGCAGCGTGCGATCGATAGTGGAGACCACCAGCAGGTCGCCGTCGGGGGTCCAGCCCAGCCCTGACGGGCGTCCTGGCACCGAGGACTGCTCGTCTAGATCGCCGGTGTCAGGATCCCAGGAATAGACCTGGCCACCAAAGACGTCGGAAAACCACAGCTGGCCGTCCCGCCAGCGGGGCGCCTCGGGGAAATAGAACCCAGAAGCGACCGTCACTGGCGGGACGCTGCCGATGAGGTTGTTGGGCTAAGAAGTCGAAGCAGAAACCATGCCCTTGTAGGACGCATGGGCCAACGTAAGGGTCCAGATCGCCAGGACGATGGCGGTGATGGCGCTGACCGTCATCCAGAAGTCATTGGACTCCAGTGACGAGGCCATGAGGAGCAGCACTGCGGTTGCCAACATCACCAGTGAGGCGATGCCCTGTACGGCTCGGTGAAAGCCTCCGGGCAGCAGGCGAGTGCCGCCTATGCCGGCAACTCCGATCGCTGCGTAGAGCACTGGCCAGAGGATCAAGACCGTTCCGAGCTTGACCGATTGCATAGCCACCGCTATCTCCGTGCTGTCGCCGCCGATGCCGTCGTTCAGCACTCGGACCGCCATATGGTCAAGCCCCTCGAGCAAGCCAAGGACGAAGATGGAGAGCATTCCCAAAAGCGTCCCGCCCCGCACCATGTCTCCCACCAGGCCTTGGTCGGTCACAAAGTGCCGAATGCTGTTGAGGCCGGTGATGACGAACATCAGTCCGAAGGCATACAAGACCGCTGAGGTATGGGTGAGAACCTCGTTGTCGGCCATCGCTTGCACCAGGCCGTCCACGTCGTTCCAGTCGGCCTTGTCAACGAGAATCCCTGGCTTGATTCCCCTGCCGACAGCGGATACCACCCCTCCGAAGAAGATGTACACGCCTCCGCGTTGCAAAGCACTCAGTGATGACAACATGTCTAACCCCCGGTTTCTCCTGCCCGGCTCCAAGAGCCGGTACCCGCTCATATTGCCTGTTATGAAACTACATTTCATTCCTTGGGGGGGCAAGGATGCCGGTTGTGGAAATCTCCGCCAGGGTCCGGTCTTCTACTAGGACGCTTCCAACGGCCAAACTTTTGGTGTGACGCCAACGCTTGACGAGTTCGCCGCCGAGGCTCAAGCGTTCTTGGACGCCAATGCGGAGCGGGCGGTGCGCGACGAGTTCACCTGGGGAATCGGCTCCGATGAGATCACTGTGTACGCCGAGAAGAGCCCGGCTGAGGAAGAGGCCGCGGTCGTAGCAGCAAAACTGTGGCGGGCCAAGATGTGGGAGGCGGGCCTTGGCTGGATCACTGGGCCGCCTGAGTACGGCGGACGAGGCCTCGATCCGTTGTATGAGCGGGTCTATCTCGACCTGGAGGCTGGCTATCGGGTTCCTTCGCAGACCATGTTCGGGAGTTCTTTGGGAGTGGTGGCCCCCACCATCTTGGCCCACGGCTCCGATTGGCTAAAGGAGCAGTATTTGGCCCGGCTGCACCAAGGGGAAGTCCTGGCCTGTCAGCTGTTGAGCGAGCCAGGGGCGGGGTCGGACTTGGCCTCGCTTAGCACCAGGGCGACCGCCGACGGCGATCAGTGGGTGATCAATGGCCAGAAGGTATGGAGCTCCCGGGCCCATTTCTCCGACATCGGCTTGCTGCTGGCCCGCACCGACACCGATGCCCCCAAGCACCAAGGCATCACTGCCTTCATCTACCCGCTCGACACCCCCGGTACCGAAGTGCGGCCGTTGCGGCAGATGACCGGCGGGGCGGAGT
>VYDF01000065.1 GCA_009843565.1 Acidimicrobiia bacterium
ACCCACAGCTACCAACCGCCGCCAGAGCTCCTACACCACGCCTGGGGACACAACCTTGCCCGGGCGCAGGCGGAAGCTGGCGAAACAGGAGAAGCGGCACGAACTATTGGCGAGGCAATGTCGATCGCAGCGAGAATCGGGGACGACTCTAACCGGAGCTTCGCGCTCGTGGATGTAGCAAGTGCTCAAGCGATAAGCGGCGATATTCGGGGCGCACTGGACACCGCTCAGACAATCGAATCTATAAGGGTCCACCATAGCATATGGCCGCTTTCCGATATCGTCCGCGCACAAATGGAAAGAGGCGACGCCGCGGGCGCTGCACAGTCCATCGGCACGGCTATGCGAGCCGCATCGCGGATTGCGGAGGAAGGCGACCGTACCAATGCATTTGCCAATATTGCCGCGATGCAAGCGGAAGCCGGCGATACTATCGGGGCAGCAAACTCCTTCAACAGGGCCTTGCAATTAGTGCAGAGGATCGCAGATCCGAGCGAACGCAATTTTGCACTGGAAAAAATCGCATGGACGCAAGCAGGGACCGGTGACATTGCTGGCGCCTTGGCCACTGTTCGGAGATTGCCAGCCGATTACAACGCCTGGTGGGCGCTGAAAACTATCGCCGAGGCGCAGGCAAGGGCCGGTGATACTTCCGGTGCCTCGGCGACCGCACAGAGAGTCTTGGATGCGCAGTATCGCGCCCAGTCGTTCGCGGGCATCGCCGAAGTGCAGATGAAAGCTGGCGACACTTTGGGTGCTGCGCGCTTAATTGTCGAAGCGCTGACGACCGCAGAGCATATCGGAGACTACGACGACTCGATCTGGGCCTACACCGCAATCGCCAGGGTACAATTGGAGGGAGGCACACCGTAGGACCGTGGTCGCTCCCCGTGCGAGGCGAGCCGGAGTGAGAGGTGGGGGGAACAGCATGCCCCAGTCCTGGGGGCCGCAAATTCTTCCTACGTGTGGCCGGGACACGAGTCCGTCGCGGGAAGGCAGGCATTCCCCCTTGAGAGGCGCAGACTGAACGATGATGAGGGGGAGAAGTAGGTGCCGGGCCGTGATGGCTGCCACGGCGGTTATTCTTGTGTTGCCGCTGTTGGTGATCCCTGCACTTGCGGGCCAGCGCGTGGCGCTGGTGATCGGCAATGCGTCGTATGCCCATGCGAGAGGCAGCGGTTCGATCTCAAGCGCAGTCACCGTGGTGATATCGTGCCGCCTTAACTCCTCAATCTGGAGACCGGACGTTCCGGCAACGAGGCACAGGTGATCGTCGGCACGGCGACGGGCATCGCAGTCCTGCCGCCAGCGGCAGATTTCACAGTGCTGTCGAGGATCCGGGTAGGTTTGCGAAACCGCGTCGTCCGCCACGGCCGCTTCCAGACTTCGTCTCACGAGCCGGTAGTACGCCAGGTAGTCGTTGGACCGAAAAACCTGCGGCTCGAAGTCTGACCAGGGCGCCACGACATACATGAACTCTGGGACGACGCCCTGGGCTTTCGCGAGAAGGTCCGTATAGAGGCAGAGTTGCAGGACACTGCCGCCCTTCGTTTCCCTCGCAAGCTTGGTATCGATGACCTCGTAAGACCAATCCCCGAGATCGCTGGGCGTATCCACCCGCCTCAGGATGTCTGCCCTACCACCCCACCGTCCGCCCAACAGCACGCCTTGGCTGATGATTGCCGTCCCAGAGCGCAAGGCAGCCACGGTTTCCTCGGCATGCTTTTCTTCCAGGCCCACACCCTCGATCCGCACGATCTCGTAGCCAGCCCCTTCAAGATGATCGGGATAGGCCTGTTCATGCAGATCGCCCCGCTTGCGGAGAATTTCGAGCAGCGGGTCCCAACTCTTTGGCTTCGCGCGGGCACCTCTCGCTACCTCTGCGTCCAGTTGGGTGAGATGAATGCAGCTCAGATGGCCAGACAGATCGGTCGCGCTGAAGTGCAAATTTCCTTGATGGTCCAACATTCGGTGCAATCTCTCTCGCTCAAGATCCTTTCAACATTGAGGTGGTCTGCATTCTTAATCTGGAGGGAGCCTCTTGGCAGCCGGATGAGATCGTGAGCCTGTTGCAGCGCGTTGAGGCATGTGCTGAAGGACTACTTCTTCGGTGGACGAACACGCCAGTGTTTCGTGCCGCTCATATTCTTGACAGTTCCGCCGATTCCGGCCCTCCGCATGGCCTTGACTGCGCCGCCCATGTCCTTCTGCGGGACCTGCAGCACCTTTTGCGGCGCCCCGCTCTTTTTCAGTCTGTGGGCCGCAAAGCCAAGCCCAGCCGACGAGCCGCTGCGCTCGACTTCCGTAGCTCTTCCACCGCCTTTGGACAGAGCATCAAGGCGCTGCCCGCCGCGCAATGGTACCTCAGTCCTGCCTCCGGGACCGGCAGCGCGCCTCTTTGCGCGACGATGTGCGGGTGTTTCTGACATTTCTCGAATTCTCCTTTCTACCTTGCTTTTCGTCCCGCATATGCGGGACACGGATCGGCATGACGCCGTATCTGGTAC
>VYDF01000034.1 GCA_009843565.1 Acidimicrobiia bacterium
CGGGCAGCGCCGAGCTGATCGCCTCGCTGTGGGGGTTCGCCATCTTGCAGGGGGCCAACGCCGCCCCGTTCGACGCCATGAACGGTTTGCGGGGCCTGCGCACCCTGGGGGTTCGCCTGGAGCGCCAAAGCGCCACCGCCCAGAAGCTGGCCGCGGCGCTGTCGGACCATCCCGGGGTGGAGAAGGTGCGCTATCCCGGCTTGGCCTCCCACCCCCAGCACGATCTGGCCAAGCGGCAGATGAGGATGTTCGGCGGGCTGCTGGCCTTCGACCTCGCCGGCGGACAAGAGGCCGGGGAGCGGTTCATCGACGCGGTGAGGCTGGCCCAGATCGCCACCTCGCTGGGCGGACCGGAGACGCTGGTCACCCACTCGGCGTCCACCACCCACGCCGGGCTGACCCCCGACGAGTTGGACGCGGCCGGCATAGGGCCGGGCACCATCCGGGTGTCGGTGGGTTTGGAACACGGCGACGACGTGGTCGCCGACTTGCTGCACGCCGCCGACAAGGCGACCGCGTAGAGGCTGGTCTCACTGCCCGAGGTCATCGAGGTCGAGTACTACCGTCGGGCCGCCGAAGCTGCGGTGGGCCGCACCGTCTCGGCGGTTCATGCCCCCGACGACTGGTTTGTCAAAGGGGGCGCCGACGCCCAAGCGCTGGCTCTGGCGCTGGAGGAGCGAACCGTTGTCGGGCTGCGCCGCACCGGAAAGCTGCTGATGATGGACTTCGGCGACGCCGATGGCCCGCCGAGTGCGGTGCTGGGGCTGCGGTTCGGCATGACCGGCAGGCTGGTGGTGGACGACCACGCGATCATCGAGAAACTGGAGTATTCCAGCGACCGGGATGTGCCCGAATGGCGCCGCTTCGAATTGCGCTTCAGCCACGGCGGCACTCTGGCCATCATCGATCCCCGGCGTTTGGGCGGGGTGGAGCTCGATCCCGACGACTCCCGCCTCGGCCCCGATGCCTTCGGTTTGACGGCTGAGCAGCTTGCTGTCGCTTTGGAGGGCAGCCGTGCCCCGCTGAAGGCCCGCCTGCTCGATCAGCACCGGGTGGCGGGGTTGGGCAACCTGCTGGTGGACGAGATTCTGTGGCGCACGGGCCTGGACCCGGCTCGGGAGGCGAGTTCGTTGGGCGAGGTCGAACAGGCGCAACTGGCCGAGGCCATCCGGTTTACGGTGGCCGAGCTGGCCGAGCGGGGAGGTTCGCACACCGGCGATCTCCACGAGGCCCGAATCCGGGGTGGGTCATGTCCTCGCGACGCGGAGCTGTTGGATCGACGAACCATCGGCGGACGCACCACCTATTCCTGCCCCCAACATCAGCGTTGACCGGCGCCGCCGCGCCCAAGCGGCGCGCGAGACTAAACCTTGTGCTGATGAAGGGGCTTGCCGTCTTTTGCCTTGCCTTGGCGGTGTTGGGGGGCACAGCGGCATTGGGATCGGTGGCGGGTGCCTCAGAGCTGTCTGATTCGATCACGCAGGCTGAGCAACTCGACACCGAGGCCGTCTCATCGCCGTCTGATTCCGACGACGAGATCAGGCTGGCCATGGCCCTTCTCATCACAGTGGCCGCGGTCGCCCTTTTGGGCACCTTCGTCTATTGGGTGCGCACCGGCGACAGTCATCGGTCGAGAAATCGCGATTTGTCGGGCGGCCGCGAACGAGAAGATACGCTCAGTTGATGGCCGACGAACTGGACGTGGAGGCGATGATCACCCGGTTCCGGGAGCGGGCCGAGGCGGTGAGGAACCGCCCGCTGCCGCCGGTGGGCGGCGAGGAGCGGACACTGTTCATCCGCCGGGCCCAGGAGGACTTCCAGGATTTCGCCATCATCGGCGATGCCACCGGCGCTATCGAAAACGGCTTTCTGGTGTTGCGGGTGGACCTGCGCCCGCCCGCCGATTCCTGACCGAAGAGCATGGCCACCGACGACATGGACTCAAGTTCGCGGCTCACCGCCGCATTGGCGGCCATCGACGCCGCCAACGCCGACGATCCCCACACCATCGTGGTAGGCGCCACGACCAGGCCGAAAGAACAGGCCCACGCCGAGATGATGACCGAGTGGGTGCAGCGCCTCGATCCCGAGGCCGATGAAGCCCAACTAGTGGCCGCCCGAGCCCACCATCTGCGTCGCTGGGCCCTGCCCCGGTCTGACTACCCCGAAGGGCGGGCCGGCTATCTGCGCTGGCGGACCGCCCAAGCCAAGCGCCACGCCTCCGAGGTGGCCGACATAGTTGCCTCCGCGGGCTACAACGAGGCCTTCGCCGCCGACGTGTCGGCCATCGTGGCCAAGAGGGGCTTGGCCACCGACCCAAGAGTGCAGACCCATGAAGATGCCCTGTGCCTGGTGTTCCTCCAAACCCAGTTCGAGGAGTTGGCCGACAAGCTGGGCGACGACCACATGGCCGAGGTGCTGGCCAAAACCCTGGTCAAGATGAGCCCCGCAGCCCGCCGCATCGCCCAAGACCTGGAGTTGAGTGAGCGGGCCGCGGCTCTGC
>VYDF01000199.1 GCA_009843565.1 Acidimicrobiia bacterium
CCTGACCTATTCATTACGAATGAATTGCTCTACCGACTGAGCTACTCGGGCGCGGAGGTCAGGCTACCAGCGCTAGTGGCGGGGTAGAGACAGGAAAAGGGCTTGGAGGAGGAGGGGCTCGTTGGGGTTGCGCATCAGGCAGGCGTGGGCGTCGCGCAGCCGGTTGACGGCCTCGACTGCCTCTTCGGCGTGGCGTCCATCGGCCATCTGCCGGCGGTATGAGTCGGCCAGGGTGGCCAAACCGAAGCGCAGCTCGTCGGCCCGCAGCAGGCGCTGTTCTCGACGATGCCGGGCATCCATTTCCCGGCGCAGGCGGGCCTGGGCACCCAACTCGGCTTCAACGCCGGCCAAATCCTCGGACTCGGCCTGTTGTCGGGCGGTCAATGGGGCCTGAGCTTCGTCAATGAGCGCCCTCAAGTCATCGACCAATGACGCCACGGTACTGCCCGTGCCGTCCAAACGGTTCGGGACCGCGGCCCACGCCCGCCGACGAGCGCTCAAGCCGGCATCGGTGGCCAGCAGCCGGGCTCGGCTCACATCGCCGGCGGCGGCAGCGACAATATCGTCCAGCCCCATGGGATCGACGCCTTCACGGTCCAGTATGCGGCGCACATCGTCGTCGGGTACAGGGTTGAAATCCACAATGACGCAGCGAGAGGCAACCGTGGAATGATCGGGCGGGATCTCCTCGCTCAACAGCACGATCACCGCGGTGGGGGGCGGCTCTTCGATGGTCTTGAGCAGGCTGGCCACCGCTTCAGGCTCCGCGGTGTGAAACCGGTCGCACACGATCACCTTGCGAGGGGCCTCCACCGGGCTGCGGGACGCCTCGAAGATGATCTCGTCGGCCTCAACCACCCGCAGGGTGCGGCCCTCGGGCTCGTGAATGGACACGTCAGGGTGGCGCCCGGCCATGGCCAAGCGACGGCTTCGGGAGTCGGCCCCTATCAGCGCTGCGGCAAATGCCATAGCCGCAGTGCGCTTGCCGGTGCCCCGCGGGCCACTGAACAGGTAGGAGTGGACCGGCTGGGCTGCGGCCGCGGTCAGAATCTCTACTGCCTGGGGCTGGCCCTCCACCTCGGCCCAGACGTCGTCCACGGCATCAGCAATGCCAGGGAGCAAGTCGCCCAGCGAATCGGACTGCCCATCATCCGCGGGCAGCAAGTCAGACACCGAGTCGTTCCTGAACCGCGGCGTAAACCGCGTCGGCAACTTCCTCTACCGAGAGGTCTCCGTCGATTACCACCCACCGATCGGGGTCGTGTTGGGCCAGGGCTCGGAATCCGTCAAGTACCCGCTGGTGGAAATCGGTGTCCTCAGCTTCGATTCGGTCGCTCGGCGACGACTGGCGAGACCGGGCTACCTCCTCGGACACCGCCAACAAAACGTTCAGATCGCTTTGCAGTCCTCCAGTGGCAAAGAGCGACAGAGCTAGGACATCGTCGACTCCCAAGCCCCGGCCGAATCCTTGATAAGCCAGGGACGACCCGATGAATCGGTCGGTCACCACGTGAATCCCCGACCTCAAGGCGGGGCGGATTACCTCGGCGACGTGCTGGGCCCGGTCGGCAGCCATCAGCAGGGCCTCGGCGTGAGGTGAGAGCGCCAGATCAGGTGAATCCAGCACCAGCGAACGGATGTGTGCACCGAGTTCTGTGGCACCGGGCTCGAAGGTCAGCCGAGCCCCCATTCGCTCAGCAAGCAGCTTGGCTTGCGTGCTCTTGCCGGTGGCTTCGCCTCCCTCGAATGCAATCAATCGGCCGGTCATGATCTGGTAGCCCGCCCCCTAGAAGCCAGGGTCAAGAATCCGGCGGCCACCATGATCAAGGCAGCCAGCCACAGCGTGAGGCGCACGCCGGGGATGATCACGTCAAATCCGAAAATGTTCACGTCCTTGTCGAAGAATTTGTCGGAAAGCCCGTTGAGGAACAGGGCCAACGCGGGTCCTAGGAGCAGAGCAAGCATCACCGACGACCGCACCAGCGTGAAGAGCCCGGCAAATACCCGAGCTCGCAGCTCTTCGGTGGCGCTCTCCTGGAGCAAGGTGATCCCCAACACGTAGACCGTGCCCGCGCACACTCCGAGCCCGCCGACGAGCAATGCCGACCCCACCAACGTCCACATGGAAGTAGCTACAAAAAGGCATGCACCGGCGCCGAAGACGGCGGCCAGAAAGACCTGCTCTTTGTGAAGGCGGTCTTGCCGGAGAGTCAGCCCGGCGATGCCGATGGCCACCCCGATCCCAAGAGCGACCATGAAGGCACGGAATCCGTCACCGCCATCGACGTGCAGCACGTCTTCGGCAAACACCGGGCCCAAGGGGATGATCATTCCCCCGCCAATCAGCCCCACCGCGAGAGCGACGTTCACCGTTCGAACGGTGGGGTTCAAGAAGATGTAGCTCCACCCGTCTCGCAAGTCCTTGAATATCTGTTCCGGCGCCCAAACCCGGGGGGAGCCTTCGGCCTGCCCACTGGTCGTCTGCGGCCCCCGGGGCAGGGCAAGCCGGGAAATGATCGCCGCTGAGGCAAGGAAGGTTGCCGCATCTATGTAGAACGCCATCGACTCCTCGTCGATGCGCAGAAAGTCGACAGCGCTGAACCGCTGGATCACCGTGGCCAAGCTGGCCAAGCCGATGGACACGCCCGCTGCCAGCGGAAACGTGCCGTAGGCGGCTACCAATGAGAGCGAGTTGACCCCGGTCAGCTTCTCCCGGGGAACAAGGTTGGGCACCGAGGATTCCTTGGCCGGGGCCCACAGCAGGGCAAATCCCTCGAGGATGAGCGAGGCCAGCACAAGCTGCCAGACGAAGTCCACAAACGGCAGCCACAGGATGGTGGCGGCCCGCCCGAGATCGCACACCACCATCGTTCGCTTGCGATCCCAGCGATCCACCAGCACCCCGGCGGCCGAGCCGAATATGAGCCCGGGCAGGAAGCGGGCGATCATCACGTAGGCCACCGACGCCTCCGGTGTGCCGCCCCCCACCCGGTCGGCAGTGATGAGAATGGCGAACAAGGCCAGCCAGTCGCCGCCGGAGGAGAAGATCTGCGCGATCCACAGCCTGAAGTACTGGGCGCTGCCGAAAATCCGGTCTACCCGGGTGGTAGCAGCCGAGGAGGACCCGTCAATTGCCACGCCGAGCCGCCTCCACTCCGCTGAGGTTAGCTATCGCCTCACGACTTGGTACGTGGCGGCGGCTTTTTCTTCGTCGAACCTGATTTAGCCGTGGCCTTCTTCTTGGCGGCGGTCTTGCGGCGAGCCGGTGGCTTGCCGCCGCCGGCAGCAATCTTGTCCCGGCGGATCTGGAGCAGCTCCGATGCCCGTTCCACGGTAAGCGCCTCCACCGAGTCGCCCTTGCCCAACGAGGCATTCACATCGCCGTCGGTCACATAGGGCCCGTAGCGGCCGTCTTTGACCACCATCGGCTTGTCAGTGGCCAGGTCGGGGCCGAGCTCGCGCAGGGGCGGCTTGGCTGTCTGCCCCCGGCGGCGCCGGGGCTGGGACAACAACTCCAAGCACTGCTCCAAGGTGATGGTGAACAGCTGGTCTTCGGATTCAAGGCTTCGGTTCTCCTTGCCCTTGCTGAGGTACGGACCGTAGCGCCCGTTCTGCACCACCACCTCGATACCGTCAGCAGGGTCGGTGCCTACCACCCGCGGCAGCGACAACACTTTGAGCGCATCCTCAAGCGTGACCGTTTCCGGCTGCATGTCGGCCAAGAGTGACGCCCGCTTGGGCTTTTCCCCGCCGTTGTCAGACTCCTCGCCAACCTGGACATAGGGACCGAACCGCCCGGTGCGCACGACCACCGGCAAGCCGGTCTCGGGGTCGTCACCCAGCGTTCGATCCCCAGAGGGGGCAGCAATGAACGAAAGCGCTCGGTCCAGTGTCAGCTCGTCGGGAGGCAGATCTTCGGGAAGGCTGGCGCGGTCGTCACCGCACTGCACATAGGGTCCATAGCGCCCAACCCTGACCACGACCTCCTCCCCGCTCTCGTCGGCGCCGATGGGGATGGAGTTCACCGCCCGGGCATCGATCTCACCCAAGCGGTCTGACACTGCGGTGCGAAGTCCATACTTGGCCACGCCGTGGGCAGACTCATCGTCGGGCTCCCCCTCGGCAGGCCCAAAATAGAACCTGCTCAGCCAGGGAATGGATTCCCGGTTACCCGAGGCAATGCCATCGAGGTCGTCCTCCATGCGAGCGGTGAAGGCATAGTCCACCAAATTGGGGAAATGCTGCTCCAGCAGGCTGACCACGGAAAACGCAGTAAACGACGGCACTAGCGCCGAGCCCTTCTTCCACACATACCCGCGGTCGACGATGGTGTTCATGATGGTGGCATAGGTGGAGGGACGACCGACGCCGAGCTCCTCCAGCCTCCGCACCAGCGATGCCTCGGTATAGCGGGCCGGAGGCTGAGTGGCGTGACCTGAGGGAGTCAACTCCTCTATGGCCAGTGGATCACCGGCCGCCAGCGCAGGCATACGCCTCTCTGCCTCCTCCTGGTCGGCGTCGTCGTCGGTGCCCTCGGTGTACACCCGACGGAAGCCCTCGTGGGTAATCACCGTACCCGCCGCTGAGAAGGCGGCGTCGCGCCCGTCGTCAGCAGTCCCGCCGAGATCGACATGGACGGTCTCGCCCACGGTGTCGGTCATCTGGGAAGCCACCGTGCGCTGCCAGATCAGCTCGTAGACCTGGGCCTCCAACTTGGGCACTTCGGCCCTCACTTCCTCAGGAGAGCGGAATTGGTCGCCCGAAGGACGGATGGCCTCATGGGCCTCCTGGGCGTTTTTGACCTTCTTGGCATAGAGGCGGGGCTCATCGGGCAGGAAGGATGCGCCGAACCGGTCAGAAACAACGGCTCGTGCCGCCCGCAGGGCAGTGTCCGACAAAGTGGTGCTGTCGGTGCGCATGTAGGTGATGTAGCCCTTCTCATAGAGCGACTGGGCCGTTCTCATGGCCATGGCCGCCGACAGGCGCAGCTTGCGACCAGCTTCCTGTTGGAAGGTGGAGGTCATGAACGGAGCCGCAGGGCGGCGGCGGTAGGGCTTGACCTCAACATTCCGCACGGCGATCTCGGCATCGGCCATCCCCCGGGCCAAGCCTTGAGCAGCCTCCTCGTCAAGATGGACGGCATCGGAGCTGCGGAGCTGCCCGTCGCTGTTGAAATCCTTGCCGGTGGCCACCTTGGCGCCGTCGACTGCGGTGAGCGAGGCAGTAAAGGTCGACGGACTACCGGGGTCTAGTTCTCCGAGAACCCTGAATTCCGCGCTCAGGCTCCAATAGTCGGCAGCGGTGAAGGCCATGCGCTCCCGCTCTCGCTCAACCACGATGCGAGTGGCCACGCTCTGCACCCGGCCCGCCGACAGGCGGGGCAGCACCTTCTTCCACAACACCGGTGACACTTCGTAGCCGTACAGACGATCCAGCAAACGGCGGGCCTCTTGGGCATCCACCAATCGGCGGTCCAGATCTCTGGGAGACTCAATGGCGGCCTGGATGGCCGACGGGGTGATCTCGTGGAACACCATCCGCTTGACGTTGACATCGGCCTTCGGGGACAGGACTTCGAGCAGGTGCCAGGCGATGGCCTCTCCCTCGCGGTCTTCATCGGTGGCGAGGTACAGCTCGTCGGACTCTTTGAGCAGCTGCTTGAGCTTGCGAATTTGGGCCTTCTTGTCTGAGGGCACCACATAGAGCGGCTTGAAATCGTTGTCGACGTCGATTCCCAGTCGGGACCATGACTCGTTCCGATAGGCCGCCGGCACTTCACTGGCATTGCTGGGCAGATCGCGGATGTGTCCGATGGACGACTCAACCACATAGCCGGTTCCCAAATAGCCCGCGATGGTCTTGGCCTTGGCCGGAGACTCGACGATAACGAGGGCGTTGGGCACGGGGAGAAGCTAGGGGTTGGAAGGGAGTTGATGTCAAACAGACCCTAAACCCAACCGGTGACAAGTAGGGGGATCAGGCTTTGTCTGCGTGCGTGGGGCGGGGTTCGGTACGGGACAAAATCGCCACGCCAACAACCGCGGCGATCAGCGACCCCACCAGAATTCCGATCTTGGATTCATCGGCAATGGATGGGTCGTCGAAGGCCAAGCGGGATATGAACAGCGACACGGTAAAACCGATACCTGCCACCATGGCCAACCCCACCATGTGGAGGCCAGCCAGTGATTGTGGAATGTTGACCCAGCCCAGTCGGTGGGCGATCCACGAGAACAGCGAGATACCCACGGTCTTGCCCACCACCAGCCCGATGGCCACCCCCACCGTCACCGGCGAGGTGACAGCATCAGACAGCACATCTCCAGAGAGCTCCACTCCGGCGGCGGAGAGGGCAAAGACGGGAATGATGATGTAGCCGGCGATGGGGTGGAGAAGCTCTTCGATCCTCAGGCTGACCGGCTGCGACTCCCGAATGTGGAACCCGACGCGGCGCACGTCATCGAGGTGGACCACGTCTTGCATCTGAAGCCAATTGGCCCAGCGACGGGCCTCCTCTTCTGATTGGAGCGGCTTGGCCGGCGTGATCAGGCCGAGGATCACCCCGGCAATGGTGGCGTGGACCCCCGATTCCAACACGGCTAGCCAGAAGGCCACTCCTATGGCGATGTAGACGGGCAGGTACCAAACATGCAGTTGACGGAGCACCAAAATGGCGCCCAGCAAAATGGCGGCGGTGAGCAGCCAGTTTCCAGAGAGATCACTGGTGTAGAAGATGGCGATCACCAGAATGGCGCCAATGTCGTCCACTATGGCCAGGGTCAGCAAGAACACCTTCATCTGGCGAGAAATGCGATTGCCGAGCAGGGAGAGCACGCCGATAGCAAAGGCGATGTCGGTGGCCATGGGGATGCCCCAGCCGTCTTGGCCGGGCCCACCGGCATTGAAGGCGAAGTAGACGAGGGCGGGCACCACCATGCCACCGAGGGCGGCCACCGCGGGCAGCGCGGCGAAGCGGGGGTCCCGGAGCTGGCCGGTCACCATCTCCCGCTTGATCTCCAAACCGACCACGAAGAAGAACACAGCCATGAGGCCGTCTTGGACGATGTGCTCGAGACTTTGGTCGAAGTGGTAGTCGGCCACGGAGAAAGACACGTGGGTGTGCCAGAAGTCGTAGTAGGAGTCCTGCCAAGGGGAGTTGACCCAAACGAGGGCGGCCACGGTGGCGATGAGCATGAGAACGCCGCCAGCCGCTTCGATGGCAGCGAAGTGGTGAATCGGGCGGCCGATATACCGGGCCAACCGGCTGGGTCCGCCCAGAAAGGTCAGATCGCTGAGAGGGTTCTTGTCAGCCATCGGCGGTGAACGTAGCCGCTCTTCGCTTGGCGTACTCAGTCACAGTCGACAGCAGGATATTCATTAGCCGACAATTCAGGAATCCGAGTTGTTGCCAGACAGGTGGATGGCCAAACAAACCTGGGTGCCGTCGGGGCCGCTCTTGATTTCTACGTCGTCTGACAAGACCCGCATGAGGTAGATGCCCAAGCCCCGCTCGAAATTCAGTCGGCTGGGATCGTCGGGTTCGGGGAGAACTTGAATCTGATCGGGGTAGAAGCCGAAACCCCGATCGGTGATATGGAATTCAAGGCGGTCTTCGGTGATCTTGCAGCGAATCTGAATGGACTCGTCGCGGCATGCTCGGGCGTGGGCCTCGATTGCGTTGGTGGTGGCTTCAGAAACAGCCACCTTGAAGTCCTCGACGCGCTCATGACTCAGGTTTGTGTCCATTTCCGCAGCTTCCACCACCAGGGCCCGAACCAGCGACAGGTATTCCGGCCGGGCGGGGATCTCAAAGTCCATGCTGGCGGGGTCGGACATCACGCCTCGGATTCCTCGGTGGCGGCAGAAATCGAGTCGAACACGTCGAGGACGCGATCGAGCCGGGTGAGCTCGATGAGTTCGGCGAGGCGAGATCCCGACATCACCAATCGGATATCCCCGCCAGTGCTCCGAACTCGCTTGGCCGCTCCCATCAGCACGCCCAGCCCGGTGGAATCGATGAAGTCCACTCCAGAGAGATCGATCACAACGTTCTGGACACCGGCGCTGATCACGGCCAGCAGACGCTGACGGAATCGGGGGGCGGTGGCCATATCGATCTCGCCAGTCACCGTCAACACTTCCCATCGCCCGTGTGAGGCAACGGTGACACTGAAATCCACGAATTATCAGACTACTTGCGTACTGAATTCGTTTCCGGGCACGTCGATTATTCGACTCTTGTGCCGATTCCATTACCGGGCACGTCGATTATTCCACCCTGATGGTCAAGGCCTCCTCGAGTGCCATGGAAGGAAAGAACCGGCCCACGATGGGCACTGCGGGTTCCGGGCGATAGCGCACCGTCACCCGGAGAAGGCCGCCAGCCGTCCGGCTCCCCGATGTCTCCACCTGCAATCTGCCCGGATCTAGGCCGGTAGCAGCCAGCGCAGCAGAAGCAGCGGATTCGGTTGTCGGCTCGACTGCGGCCGCTCGGGCCGCTTCCCGGGTGGCATGGACGATCAGGATGTGGTCGCGCACCAGCAATCCCACCTGCACCAGCACCAGCACCATCGCCATGACAAATGGAAGGACCAACGCCGTCTCCACCGCAGCTTGGCCTCGGTCACGGGGTATCGAACCCGCAGCCGGCCAAACCACTAGCCAACGAGACCAGTGATATGGCGGAAGACGGCGTCGAGCAGGTTGGAAATGCGGTTGGTCTTGGTAACCCAGGACACCAAGAGCATGGCCACTGCGGTGGCCCCCAACAGGATGAGGGCATACTCAGCGGTGGCCTGGCCCCGGTCAGAGCCCAAGCGGGCCAGCCACGAGGACAAAGCAATCAGCAATCGAAGCAGGATCATGAGAGCACCAGTGCGGACAAAACGCGGTGGGGGAAGAAGGCAACTTGGTCATTGGCGAAAGGCGACCAGGGTCTCAGCGAGCACTGGGGCCAAAGTGAGAAGGATGAATGCGGGCAGAATGCAGGTGACCAGGGGAAACAAGAGCCGCAGAGGCAGGCGGCGAGCGTTCTCTTCAGCTCGGCGCCGTCGCAGCAGCCGGCTATCGGCAGCAAGCTGCTCCAACGAGGTTTCCAAGTCGGTGCCGTAGCGGTCGCCGTCAACCAGCACCCTCACCAATGGGCGTACCGGCTCGCCGACAGAGTCGGGCAGCGTTTCCAGCGCTTCGGCTAGACGCATGCCGGTACGCACTCGCCAGCTGGCACCCGCCAGTCCGAGCCCCACTGGGCCGCAGAGGCGCTCCCCCACTGCGGCCACCGCCAGATGGACATTGAGCCCCGACGAAATTGCCAGCCGAAGCAGATCAATCGCCTCAGGCAGTTCTTCGAGCACTTCAGCCTGCTGCCTTCGTTGCTCTCGGGTTCGCCGTCGGTGGGGAGTGATCCACACCAGCAGCCCGACGCCCATTCCGAGCACCGGATGAACGCCCACTGCTATCACGATGGCCGCAGCAACTCCCAGAGCGATTCCGGTTGTCGAGGAACGCATCCGCTTCGGGGCCGGAGAGAGGGATCGAACCTGTCGGGGTCGTTTTCGCCATCCCCAAAGCACCACTACCCCCGCCCACATCAACCCCAGTGCGATTGGAAGCATGAGCTCAGGTCCGGGCGTTGACGATCCGGCGCATCCAAAGAGCGCCGATCACATCGAGACCCAATCCGATGGCGAGGATGGCCAGCCCGATGGGGGTGGTGAACAGAAAACTGGCTCCGTCGTCGCCCACGCCAGCCGACAAGAGCATGAATCCGGCTGGCAGAGCTGCGATCATCATCGCCGACACCCGGGCCTGCGATGTAAGCGAGCGCACCTCAAGCTCGAGCGCAGCCCGATCGCGCAAAGTGGCGGCCACGCCGTCAATGGCACGAGCGCGTGCACCGCCAGCGGTGGCGGCAAAGGCAATGGCGGCCGCGGCCAAGCCAGCACCACTGTGGGGGCGCCGGTTGGCCCAACGCTCGAACACCTCGGCGCTGCGAATCCCCCGCTGGAGTTCGGCTGCTAGCGGCGCCACTTCGTGATACAGCGGAGATGGTGTGCTGGAGGCGGCCTCGATGGCGGCGGGACCGAGCTGCAAGCCGGTGCGCAAGCCCCGGGCAATGGCTTCTAGAAATCCGGGTAGCTGTCCCTCAATCACCCGATCGCGGCGATGGCAATTGATCCTGAGCGCCACAAGGCTGGCGGCGATAGACCCAACCATTCCGAACAGCGCCCCGACCGAACCGGCCTGAAGCGCGCCGAATCCGGCGCCAAGCAAGGCAACGGCACCCAGCCCCTGCCACACCTGGGGCAGAGTTAGATGCACATCGGCCAGGGCAGCCATGCGTTGAATCCGACCGGCGACTGCCGCGAGGACTCTCTTGGCCGCGTTCACTGTCTGAGCCACTGGGGATCGGGCGTCGCCGCGTCAGGAGCCCGAGGTTCGACCGCAGGCAGACTGTGCAACCGGTGCTCATCGGCGATCTGGCACAGTCGTGGACGGCTCCCCTCGTCGCATTCTTGGGAGCGGTCGACGATTGCCAGCGACGTGATGCGCCGTCGGCCGTGGGGACGGCGGGCCACATGTGCCACCACGTCGACCGCGGCGGCGACCTGTTGCCTAATGGCGGCCAAGGGCACAGCACCACCGTCGAGAAGCACCATGGTCTCCAGCCGGCTCAAGGCATCGTCCGGGCTGTTGGCATGGCAGGTGGAAAGCGAACCCTCGTGCCCGGTGTTCATGGCCTGGAGCATGTCCAGGGTCTCTGCTCCCCGAACCTCACCGACAATGATGCGATCAGGCCTCATCCGCAGGGCGTTGCGCACAAGCTGGCGGATGGAGACGGGGGCAACTCCGTCGGAGTCGGCCGGTCGAGCCTCAAGGCGCACGACATGATCGCTGGCCAAGGCCAACTCAGCCGCGTCCTCCACCGTCACCACCCGCTCGCCAGGAGCAATGGAAGCGGCGAGCGCATTCAACAGGGTGGTCTTGCCCGCTCCGGCACCGCCTGACACCACGAAATTGCAGCGGGCGGCAACCGCCCACCGCAGTGCCGACACCACCCCCGGAGGGGCGAAGTCCTCCAGGGGAACCGGGTGGACAGAGAAGCGGCGGATGGTCACATAGGGGCCGTCCACCGCCACCGGGGGCACTACCGCATTGAGCCGAGAGCCATCGGGAAGCCGAGCGTCCACCATGGGAGAGCTTCGGTCGATGCGCCGACCTAGCGGCGCCACCGTCTGTTCGATGAGCAGATCGATGGTCTCTACGTCCAACACGATCCCGGTCGCCTCCAGGCGACCGCGGCGCTCGACCCACACCGGTCCGGGCCCGTTCACCATGATTTCCGACACCGATGGATCGCGCAGAAGCGGCTCAATGGCCTCTCGCCCTCCCCCGCTGCGACTCCACACCAAGGCTCAGAGTTCCTCACACAACCGGCCGAGAGCTTTGATCGCCCCTTTGGGCACCCGTGTCCTTAACATCCCAGCGTCAACCGCTCGGGCGATGTCAGGATCTACCGCCACGGTGGCCAGCACCGGAGCGCCAATGGCCCGTTCGCAGTCGGATCGAGTCAGAGACCGTCCAGCTTCAGCCACCAGCACGACCCCGCTGGGTCGGACCGGGAGCGAGACAGTGCGGCGCAGGGCCAGATAGCACGCCCGGGTAACCAGTATCGACCGATCTGCCTCGGCCGCCAGTCGCCAACGCAGATCCTCTTCGCCTGAGACACCGTCTGCAACCTGAGACTGAGCCCGCAATACTCCGGCGTCCACCACAACCACAGCATCAGAGTCCAGCCAGTCCACGAGCTCGTCAGCCCTCCGTGCGGTCAACGGAGCCTGCCCGCGGGCAAGCAGCGACAAGTTCGGCGTCAGCTCCTCAAGACCACGCTCAAGCGAGCAGGGGGCGAGATCACTGCGAAGCCACTCACCCAACCCTGATGTTGTCTCCGCACAGCCGAACACCGCGGGCAGATCACCGCAGAGATCAACAAGTAGAACCGGCCGGTCGCGATCTTGGGCAGCATGTAGGCTGACGAGAGCCGCTACCACCGACGTGCCAGAACCTCCCTTGGTTGACCAACAGGTCACCAGCATGAAAACCTCCGCGAGTTGATCGCTTCGGCGAGCAGAGGGGAAGTCAGAACAATCTATGTTGAAAATGGCTGACAATCAACAAGCATTTTCTGACGGGCATGACATAGGCCGTTATTTTCGACCGTTTGCCGGTTTGGTCGTACCAGCAGCTGCGGTCATTGCGGCCCTCGCGGTGGGCGCCATCCTTTTGGGAGTATTCGGAGCCAACCCGCTCACCGGCTACCGGGAGTTGTTCACGGGAGCGTTCGGAGGACCTGATGAGCTGGCCGCCACCGCTCTGAAGTCCATCCCCCTCATGCTGGTCGGCGTCGGCATCTGCATTGCATTCCGCACCGGCGTCATCAACATCGGTGGCGAGGGCCAGATCATCATGGGTGCCATCCTGGCCACACTGGTGGCGTTGGCCCTGCCCGATGTCCCCCGTCCGGTACTGGTTCCTCTAGTGATGATCGCCGGAGGCATCGGAGGGGGGATCTGGGGAGCGATTCCCGGAGCGCTCAAGGCCTACAGCGGGGTCAACGAGATTCTCAGCACCATCATGATGAACATCATCGCCGGGTTCTTCATGAGCTTTTTGCTGGAAGATTGGCTCATCGAGCCTGGCGCCATCAGGATCCAGCAAACCAAGCGCTTGACCCAGAATGCCGATCTGCCCATATTGCCGGGGGGGACGCGACTGCACCTGGGCATCGTGGTGGCCCTGATTGTGGCCATCCTCGCGTACCTGCTGTTGTTCCGCAGCAGCCTGGGCATGCGCCTGCGGGCGGTTGGCCACAACCCCCACGCCTCGCGCGCTTCAGGCATGAAAGTCGAGATGAGCATCACCCAGGCCTTGGCCTTCAGCGGGGCCTGCGCTGGCATCGCCGGTGCGGTGTTGGTGTTCGGTAGCGAATCGCACCGGCTGATCGGCGAGGGCGGCCCGTTGGCATTCACCCAGAGTGCGGGGTTCAACGGCATCGTGACCGCGTTGTTCGGAGGGCTTCACCCGCTGTTCACGGTGCTGTCGTCCTATCTGTTCGGCGGAATGCTGGCCGGAGGCATCTCCCTGCAACGAGCGGTGCAGGTTCCCCAAGCCCTGGTGATCGCACTCAACGGCGTAGTGGTGGTATTCGTGGTGGGAAGCCTCAAACTGCGCACCCGAGTGCAGCGATGGGCTGAAGGCGACATCCAGATGGAGGATCGGGCATGAACGATTTCTTCACCGTCGCCATCATCACCGCCACTTTGGCATCGGGCATCCGGCTTGCGGTGCCCTTCCTGCTCGCCGCGCTGGGCGAGGCCGTCGGCCAACGGGCTGGGGTGCTCAACCTGGGTGTCGAGGGGGTCATGCTCATCGGCGCGTTCGCTGCCTACTACACCGCACTGGAGTCGGGGAGCGCCGCCTTCGGGCTGCTGATGGGGCTCGTGACGGGAATGGTGATGGGCCTCATCTACGCCTTCATCACCGTGGTGATGCACGCCGAACAAGGCATCAGCGGAATCGGGATATATCTCTTCGGCTTGGGCTTCACCGATTTGCTGTTCCAAAAGCAGGTAGGCACCCCACGGCCCATCAGCGGGCTGCAAGCCAAGCCCCTCAACTGGCTGGCTGAGGACACCGGGCGGGCCGGCGAGCTGCTCTTCAGCCACACCATCCTCACGTATGTGGCCTTCTTGTTGGTGCCGGTGATTTATTGGCTCATCACCAAGACCACCTTCGGCCTCAACGTGCGAGCCGTGGGAGAAAACCCGCAAGCGGCCGACACCTTGGGCGTGAGCGTGAACGGCATCCGCACCGCGGCCATCGTCATCGGCAACACCATGGCCGGGCTGGCCGGCGCGGCTCTGGCCTTGGAGATCGGGATCTTCCAGCAGAACCTCACCGCTGGTCGCGGGTTCATCGCCATCGCCCTGGTGTACTTCGGAGCGTGGCGGCCAGTCGGAGTAATGACCGGCTCTCTGCTGTTCGGCATCGTGTCGTCCACCGTGCTTCAACTCCAGGTCCAAGACGTCATTTCCGGATCGGTGGCATCAATCGCCAACATGGCCCCGGCGGTCTTGACGGTGATCGTGCTAGTGGTGGTGAGCCGGCGCATCGGCCAACCAGCAGCCCTCACCCGACCGTTCACACGCGACGGCTGATCCCGTGGTTCGTCTCTAGCCGACAACCCAGGGCGCGTACGGTTGGGCCGTGCTGGCGCGTCATTGGGCGGTTTTTTGGGTGTGCATGGGGGCGGTGTTCCTCATCACCCTGGACGCCACCCTGCAACCGCTGGCCTTAGTGAGTATCGGGGAGAGCTTTGGCGCCAGTCGCCCGTCAACGGTTTGGGTGCTCAGCGCTTTCTCGATTTCACTGGCCACTTTTGTGGTCGCTGCTGGGCGCCTCGCCGATCGCACCGGTCGCCGCCAGATGTTTCTTGTTGGCTTGGCCCTGTATGTGCTCGGCTCGGTGGGGGGTTGGCTGGCGCCGGAGCTGTGGGTGCTGGTGTTTTGCCGGGCCGCGCAGGGAGCGGGCGCCGCTTTTGTTATGCCTGCGTCTCTGGGGTTGATCCTGGCCGTTTGGCCCGCCAATGACCAAACTCGGGCCATCACAACATGGACCGCGGTCGGCGGTGTGGCCGGGGCCCTGGCGCCGACGTTGGGCGGTTTGCTCATAGACGTCTGGAGCTGGAGAGCGGCCTATGTCCTCAACGTGGCCATCGGGGTGCCGTCGTTCCTGGCCGCCCGCGCTCTGCTCACCGAAACGGAGCGCAAGGTTGCTTCTCGACTCCCCGACTTCGTGGGTGCGCTGTTGGTCGCGGCCAGCCTTGGGATGCTGACTCTCAGCCTGGTGCAAGGCCGGACATGGGGCTGGAGCGATGGCCGCATCATCGCTGCCTTTGCTTTGGCCGCCGTCCTATTGCCTCTGATCCGGCACCGCATTCTGGGCCATCCCGCGCCCATCGTTGAACCGCGATTGCTGAAGCTTCGGACCTACCGGCGGGCTCTGTTCATCGCCATCGCCATTCCTAGCTTCTTGTTCCCCTTTTTCGTGATGATGGTGCAGTACCTGGAGCAGGTCTGGGACTACCGGCCGCTGAGAGCAGGGCTTGCGCTCTTGCCGTTTCCCGCCGCGGCCACACTGGCCAGTGTGTTGGCCGGACGGCTGAGCCGCCGCTTCGACGAGCGCACCATCGCCGTGGCTGCCATGGCCACCACCACAGTGGCAGTGGTGTGGCTGCGCCTAGTGCCCGGCCCCGATCCGGCCTACTGGACGGCGTTCTTCATTCCCATTTTGTTGGGCGGCATTGGAGGCTGGGGAATGGGGCTGCCCATGATCAATGCCATCGGAGCTCGGGACCTCGACAATGAGACCTACAGCCTGGGCATGGGAGTGCTGTCCACCGCCCGCCAAGTGGGAGCTCTCACGGGGCTGGCTGTCGCCTTCGGGCTACTGGGCAACGTGTCCGACGCCCAGCTGTTCGATCGCTTTCAGCAAATCTGGACCGTGCTGGTGGTGCTATCGGTTCTGGGCGTGTTCGTCGCCCTGTCCCTGCCTCGGCGGACGATTCCGCAGC
Source organism: Acidimicrobiia bacterium (assembly GCA_009843565.1). Lineage (GTDB taxonomy): Bacteria > Actinomycetota > Acidimicrobiia > Acidimicrobiales > Bin134 > Poriferisocius. The sequence continues at coordinate 15,632 of VYDF01000199.1, forward strand.
GAACTAGCTGGGAGTAGACGCCAGAGGCTTCAGTGCTTGGCCTTCTTGTGGCTATCAGCGATCACCTTGCCGACCATCTTGTCACGTATGCGTCCCGTGCCGACGGGCCCTCTTGCGTTTGGGGCGTGAACGGCCCGTGCGGCGTCTCGTATCTCATTGGAACCGGCCTTGTACCTGACACCTGTGTTCGAGGGCATGTGGCGCAGCAGTCGCAGGAAGTTCATGAATCCCCTGAACGGATTGCGGGCCATCTTGGTGTCCTCTCTGGATCGAAGCCGGGGCGCACCCCCAATTCTACTGGCCGAATAGGGCCAACCGGACAGCCATCAAGCGTTCGCACCGCCGCCTACGGGTCCCTGCTCACAGACAAGTTCCCCCCGCTCGGATTGAGCTAGTTGGGAGAAAACGCCAACGGGATGCGCTTGACGCCTACCCCTACGTTGGTGGTGGGGCCGGCGGCCAGCCATTCCACTTCGCCGGTCAGGCGAAAATCGCTGAAGCGGGTCAAAAGCTGCTCGATCATCACTGACACTTCCCGCTTGGCCAGGTTCGCCCCCAGGCAATAGTGCGGTCCGCCCCCGCCGAAAGACACATGCGGGTTGGGATCGCGCCGCAAGTCGAATCGGAACGGGTCGTCGAACGCTGCCTCATCCCGGTTGGCCGACGGGTACCACAGCGTGACCCGGTCGCCTTCCTTGATGGTTTGGCCCGCTACCTCGACGTCCCGAGTGGCAGTGCGGCCGAATAGCAGCACCGGACTGGACCACCGGATGATCTCTTCCACCGCGGTGCCCATGACCTCTGCGGTCCGCTCGGCTAGCAGCTCCATCTGTTCGGGGTGATTCATCAAGCCCAACAGACCCATGGACAGGGCGTTGCGGGTGGTCTCCGACCCGGCTAGCCCCAAGATCACGAAGAACATGTCCAGCTCCATCTCACTGAGGCTGGTCGAGTCCCCACCGGGGCCGTCGATTTCCGCATGGGCCAGAATCGTCCACACGTCGTCGGCTGGCTCGGATCGCTTGGCCTTCCCCAGATCCCGTGCGTAGCACCACAGGTCGAATTGGGCTTTGTCGTTGTCCTCGGGGCCCAAACCCGATGTCGGATCCCAGGCCTTGATCATCACGTCGGTCCGCTCGAACACCCATGGTCGGTCGTCCTCGGGTATGCCCATGATGTCGGCGATGATGTGCATAGGGAGCTGGTAGGCCACCTCGCTGACGAACTCGCATTCACCCTGTTCAGCGACCTCATCCAAGATCTGCTCGGTCCGATTGCGGATGTGCTCGTCCAACTGGGCGATCATCCGAGGCGTGAACCCGGCGCTGATCAACCGCCGCATCCGGGAGTGCTGGGGCGGGTCCATCGACACGATCATGTGGTTGCGGTGCTCCAGCAGCGTCTTGTAGACGCCCGAGCCGTCGATGGCCGAGAAGGTCTCCCAATCCCGATTGGCCGACTGCACGCTGGCGTGATCGCACAGCACCCAGAACTCCACCGGCTCCTCGGTGCGGGCGAATTCCGCGGGCGGATGCTTGAACACCGGTGAAGTGGCCCGCAGCTCGGTGAACAGATCATGGGGGAATCCCTGTTGATACAGATCTGTGCGGCACAGATCGATATCCGACACGGCAACCATCGCCTCACCATAGTGATCCCCAACATCCCCGGCGATACGGTGTCGGCGTGACGGAGTACCAGCTGGTGTCGGCCGACTCCCATGTGAATGAGCCGCCCGATCTGTGGGTTGATCGGGTGCCTGCTCGCTTCCGAGATCGTGCGCCTCGCATGGAGAGCTTCGAGCAGGGCGATGCCTGGGTACTGGAAGGGGCCCATGATCCCATCAATTTCGGTGGCAACTGCTCGGCAGGACTTCCCGCTGAGCAGCGCTCGGGATGGGTCCGTTGGGAGGACGTCCGTCCCGGAGGATATGACCCAGCTGCCCGAATCGGGGAGCAAGACCAGGACGGCGTAAACCTGGAAATTCTCTATCCCACTCCTCGGATCGGCAACCAGCTTGTGTGGCACCGCGACGACGCTGAATTCCATACTGCCTGCATACGGGCCTACAACGATTGGCTGGCTGAATTCTGCGCCTACAACCCCGACCGACTGTGGGGGGTGGCCATTCTTCCCAATGTGGGGACGGGAACCGCAGTGTCCGAAATGCAGCGAGTGGCCGCCTTGTCAGGCATCAGGGGGGTGATGCTCGGTCGGTGGCCCAATGGCGACGAGGTGCTCACGGCCGATGACGACGCCGTGTTCGCGGCGGCCACCGAAGCCGGATTGCCTCTTTCTATACATGTGGGCTTTGCCACCCACGCCCAAGGCGATGTGGCCAAGATGAAGCTCACCGGATCGATGCGCTTCTTCGACATGCCGGTTCGCATTACTCAGCTCATCGAAGGCGGTGTGTTCGATCGGCATCCCGACCTCCAGTTCCTGGCCGTAGAGACCGACTGCTCCTGGTTCCCCTATCTGCGAGAGCAGATGGACGATCGCTTTCGTCGGGCCAACCCCGCCACCAGAGCCCCCATCCAGCGGCTGCCCGGCGATTACTTCGATACCAACATTGCCTCAACGTTCATCACCGACCACTACGGCATCATCAACCGCCACCACATCGGCGTCACCCAGATGATGTGGTCCAGCGACTTCCCTCACGGCGGTTCCGATTGGCCCGACTCTCTCACCACCATCGACAAGCACTTCGATGGGGTTCCCGACGACGAACGCCACGCCATCTTGGCCGGCAATGCCTTGCGCATCTACGGACAGGAAGTGAGCCCATGAGAGTCGGCGACATCACCGCTCCCGAACACGCGGCCAACGGCAAGCCGCTCGACGGCATCCGCATCCTGGCCATCGAGCAGATGCAGTCGCTCCCCTACGCCACCCAACTCATGGCTCGCATGGGTGCGGAGGTGGTCAAGATCGAGCACCCGGTGCGAGGCGACCTGGGCCGGGGCTCGACCCCGACCATCGCCGATCCCGAGGGTCGGCCGGTGGGCGGCACGTATCTGCGGAACAACCTCAACAAGCGCTCGGTGGGTATGGATTTGAAGAATCCCAAGGCCATCGACCTCATCCGCCAGATGATTCCGAAGTTCGATGTGCTGGCCGAAAACCTCAAGCCCGGAACCCTGGAAAGGAGCGGCTTAGGCTACAACGACCTGTCTCAGGTGCATCCCGGCCTCATCTACCTG
>VYDF01000007.1 GCA_009843565.1 Acidimicrobiia bacterium
ATTCGGGCTCGTCGTAGGCGGCTCGCAGGTAGGGCTTGTCCATCAGGTCGTCGGGCACCCGCACCTGGTGGATGATGTCATCGAGGCGCGCCCCGGCGTTCATCATCTCCAGCGTGTCGGCCACCAGCCCCTCCAGCGCGGTGGCCACATCGTCCAGCACCATGGCGATGCGTTCCTCTCCGGCAATGGGCAGCCCGTGGGCCGGAAGCAGCAGCGTGGGGCGCAATTCGATCATTCGCCGCAGGGCGGCGGCCCATTCCGACGGGTAGCGCTGCACTTTCTGGGGGTTGCCGGCGTTGGGGAAGAACCAAATGAACAGGTCGCCCACAAACAGCGCCCGCTCGACGGGCATCCACACCATGGTGTGGTCGTCGGTCTCGCCCTGGGCGTGGATGAGCTCAAGCGGCACACCGCCAACCTCCAAGTCGAGGGTGGAGGCATAGGTGGTGTGGGGATACACCCAGTCGTCGGCAAACAGGTCCAACATGTCGTTGGCGCTGAACTGGCGGCGGTTGATCGTTTGGTTGTAGCCGTGGGTGAGGTTGTAGCGGTCGAAGCGGGGTCCCACTGCCTCATGGGCAATCACGTGGGGGACCGGACTCCCTCGCTCCTGGGCATCTTCGACGAAGGCCGGCGCGCCGCCGACGTGGTCGGCATGGCCGTGGGTGTAGACGATGGTGTGAACGGGCTGGCTCCTCCACTTATGAAGGTGCTTCAGCACGCCGGGAGCGAACATCGGCAACGAGGTGTCGATAGCCACCAATCCCTCGTCGGTGGCCACGCACCAGACGTGCGAGAAGGCGCACACCACGGCTATTCCGTCGGCGATCTCATTGAATGAGCCGTCCATAGGTTGAACCGACCGCGGTCCCTCATAGACCGACTCGTCAATAAGGCGGGTCGATTGATCCAACAGGGTCATATCAATCTGCACCCTAGTGGCCCATCTGCCCGGTGCTAGCCGCGGCGGGAGTTCAGCAGCTGGGTGACAGCCTTGCCGTCGGCTCGGCCCTGGGTGGCCTTCATCGCTTGGCCGACGAAGAAGCCGGTGAGCTTGTTGTCGCCATCGCAGAAGCGGGACCACTCGTCGGGATTATCTGCGATGAGCCTGTCCACCAGGGCTTCAATCTCGCCGGTGTCCATGGCCTCGAATCCCAGTTCTTGCGCAGCCTTCTGGGGCGTTCCTCCGCTCTCCACCAGTACTGCCAGCACCTTTTTGGCCTGGGTAGCGGTCAGCTCTCCTGCTTCCTCCATATGAACCAGGCCAGCTAGCGCTTCTGGCGCCAGTTCCCCGGAACCCTCGGCCAAGTTGTGAACGATGTGGGTCATCACTCGGTCTGGTGCCCCTCCCCCGGCGACTGCGGCTAGGGCCAAGTCGTCCATTGAACGCTCAACGGCCAACGCGATGTGGTCCAAATCCACCGCCGAGGCGGCCTCAGCCAGCCGAAACCGGCGGTCTCGGGGTAGCGGAGGCAACCCTTGGCGAATCTGCTCCACCCACTCTTCGCTGGGATTGAGCGGAAGCAGATCGGGTTCGGGGAAGTAGCGGTAGTCGTAGTCCTCCTCTTTGGAGCGCAGGGCGTGGGTGCGACCGTCGTCCTCGTTCCAGTGCCGTGTCTGTTGCTCCACCGGCTGTCCGCTGGTCAACTGGTCGATCTGGCGACGGGCCTCGTACTCGATGGCGCGGCCCATCGAGCGCAGCGAGTTCACGTTCTTGATCTCGCACCGGGTGCCCAGCCGGTCGCTCCCCATCGGCCTCACCGACACATTGCAGTCCACTCGCAGCGACCCCTCCTCCATCTTTCCGTCCGATGCCCCCACTGCAACCAAAATGGCCCGCAGCTCGGCCACGTACTGGCGGGCCTCCTCAGCTGATCGCAGCTCGGGCCGGCCCACGATCTCGATCAGCGGAACCCCGGCCCGGTTGTAGTCCACCAGCGAATACCCCGCCTCGTGGATGCGTCCACCCCCGCCGATATGGACGGTTTTGCCGGTGTCCTCCTCCAGATGAGCCCGCTCGATAGCGATGCGTTTGCCGGTAGGCAGTTCCAGCCAGCCCTCCACATTGATGGGCTCGTCGTACTGGCTGATCTGAAAGTCCTTGGGCATGTCGGGATAGAAGTAATTCTTCCGGGCGAACACCGACGGCTGAATCCGGCAGTTGAGGGCCAGGCCCACCCGAATGGCCAGCTCCACCGCTTTCTCGTTGAGGACGGGAAGCGAGCCGGGCAAGCCGAGCGACACCGGGTCGATGTGGGTGTTGGGCTCGCCGCCGAACCGATTGGGGCTGGCGCTGAACAGCTTGGTCTCGGTGGCCAGCTCGGCGTGGACCTCCAAGCCCACCACCGTCTCCCACTCGGTGTCTGCTGGTGCCCCCAGTCCGGGAATGTCGAGCCTGGATGAGTCGAGAGAGTCGGCGCTCATCACAAGCTCGCTTCCAGCACTGCCGCGGCCCGGAACATGATTGGCTCACCCAGCGCGGGGGCCAGGATCTGCACGCCCACCGGCAGTCCGTCGTCGCCCACCCCATAGGGCACCGACATGGCCGCCTGTCCGGTGAGGTTCACCGGCACCGTGCACACGTCGCTCATGTACATGGCCATGGGATCGGCGGTGCGCTCCCCCAGGGAGAACGCGGTAGTGGGCGAGGTGGGGCTCACCAGCAGGTCGAACTGCCCCCACACCGAGGCGAAGTCGTTGATGATGAGCGTACGGACTCTCTGGGCCTTCCCGTAGTAGGCGTCGTAGTACCCCGCCGACAGGGCGTAGGTGCCGATCATGATGCGGCGCTTGACCTCGTCGCCAAAGCCGGCCGAGCGGGTGGCGGTGTTCATGTCGGGGGTGCTGGGCGCGTCCACTCGCAGCCCGTAGCGCACCCCGTCGTAGCGGGCCAGATTGCTGGACGCCTCAGCCGGGGCGATCAGGTAGTAGGCCGACAGTCCGTAGACTGCGGCCGGCACGCTGGCATCGGATACTCGGGCCCCGGCCGATTCCAGTGCTCCCACCGCGGCTTGCAGCCGGGCGGCCACATCCGGGGCGATGCCGTCGCCGCTGAGCTCTACCAACACCCCCACCCGCAGCCCGTCCACCCCATCGGCCAGCGTGTCGGACACCGGGGGCTGTGGCTCCCCGATACTGGTCGAGTCGCGGCCATCGGGTCCGCTGATCACATCGAGGACAGCCGCCGAATCGGCCACGGTGGCGGTGAACGGGCCGATCTGGTCCAACGACGATGCGAACGCCACCAGTCCGTAGCGGGAAACCAAACCGTAGGTGGGCTTGACGCCGACCACCCCGCACAGCGCGGCGGGCTGGCGGATAGAACCTCCGGTATCGCTGCCCAGCGCCACCGGGGCGAAACCAGCGGCCACGGCGGCTGCGCTGCCTCCCGACGAGCCACCCGGTACTCGGCTTGGGTCGCAGGGATTCCGAGTGGGGCCGAATGCCGAGTTCTCAGTGGAGCTGCCCATGGCGAACTCATCCATGTTGGTCTTTCCCACAAACACCGCGCCCGCGTTGTGGAGCTGCTCCACGACGGTGGCGTCATAGGGCGGAACCCAGCCCTCCAATATGCGAGATGAGCAGGTGGTGGCCATCCCTCGAGTACACAAGTTGTCCTTGAGGGCCACCGGGACGCCGGCCAGCGGGCCGGGGTCTTGACCGGCGGCCACCGCGGCATCGATCTCATCGGCTCGAGCCCGGGCCTGTTCTGCGACCACCAGATTGAAGGCATGAACCTCAGGTTCGTCTGCTTCGATAGCGCTCAGATATTCATCGACCACTGAGCGGGCTGAATGCCTTCCCGACCGCACCCCTGACGCGATCTCCACTGCGGTCACGGAGCCTCCCCCAGGACCGGTGGAACCCGGAACTGGCCATCCTCGGCCAGCGGGGCCCGAGCCAGCACCTCGTCGCGGTCAAGTACTTCGCCCGGAACATCGGGGCGGAGCACGTTGGCGATGGGTAGGGCGTGCATCGTGGGGGGGAGGTCCTCCAAATCCAGCGCCTCAACCTCAGCCACGTGGTCCAGCAGCTCGTCGAGCTGGCCGGTGAATCGCTCTAGTTCTTCGTCGCTCAGTTCCAAACGGGCCAAAGCGGCCACATGGGCGCATTCAGCTCGGGTGATGCGTTGCTGCCCCATACCGAAGCGACATCGTACCGCCCAACCATCACTTTGCCCTTGCCCCATTGGCGATACGTTGCCGACATGGGGCCGCACCCATTTCTCAGCCCCGAGTGGATCGAGGCTGCGCTAGTGCTGCGAGAAGAGCTGGCATCGGCCGCGCCCATTCCCGTTCACGTTGCCAGAGTCAACCTCGTTGTCACCGACACCCCCTTCGACGATGGCCAGTTTCGGGCCTATATCGACACCGAGGCCGGAGGACCGCTACCGATTCCGGGCACTCTGGACAATGCCGACGCCACCGTGATCCTCGACTACCCGGCAGCCCTGGCCGCTTTCGTCACCGACGATCCCGACATCGTGGCCCATGGCTTTTTGACCGGCACCCTGCGGGTGGACGGCGACTTGGCCCTTGTGCTCATTCTGTTCGGCGAGGGCATGACCGACGAGCAGGCCGCCTTCGCCCGGCATGCTCAGACCCGGCTGCGGGCTATCACAATCCTCAGCGAAGACTAAGCCCTCAGCCTCCTTCTTCAGGCCGGGTGATGAGGCTGACGCACGTCCCATAGTCCACGACTGCTTCGGCGGGTGGGTTGCTGGCCAAGACCTCGGTCTCGAGCGGACCCTCGATCTCGCCCCGACACAGTCCTATGGCCTCAAGGAATTCCGTGGCCTCTTCCACCCCCAAGGTGGCCAAGAAGGGAATCCTCACTTGCTCAGGTCCGTCTGAGACCACCAATGTGACCACCGCGCCCGCGGCCAATTCTGTTCCCGGCTGAGGCTCCACCCGCAACACATGGCCTGCCTCCACCTGATTGTCGGCCACCCGCCACTCAAGCACCTCCAACCCGGCCTCTTCCAGTTGCTCGAGAGCCGCGGCCAGCGACGTGCCCGTGTTGATTTCGGGCACCAGCCGAGGCGCTGGTCCCAAAGACAGCACCAAGTCCACACGGCTCCCCCGCTCGAGCTGGAGGAGCATCTCGTCAACTTCGATGACAACCCCCGGAAGCACAGACTCGTCGTGGCGCTCGGTGATCTGGCCTGCCGACAGCCCCACCGCGGCCAGAGCATTCTCGGCGTCCTCAATAGCCAGTCCCGTCAGGTTGCCGGGAACGAATACCAACTCGGGGCCCAGGGAGATCCAAACTGTGACCGTCTCGCCTTGCTCCAGTCCAGTGCCCGGCAGGGGCGCTTGGCGCAGCACTTGGCCGGCCACGGTGCCGTCTTGGCGCTGCTCGCGGCGGTCGAGAACCCAATCGAACTCATTCTCGATGTCCAGCAGGTCGGCCTCGCTGGCGCCGGACAGATCGGGTACCGGTTGGGTCTCGGTGCCGAACCAGTTGTCCCACAACAGGAAGGCCCCGAAGCCCGCAGCTCCCAGCAGCACCAGCGCCACTACCGCTAGCAGCCCTCGAGATGTCGAACGGCTCTTTGCCTTCGGCGCAGTCTCGGTTGGATGTTTGTCGGGTTCAGCCGCGGCCGCGGATTCGCCGGTATCGGGGATCTCCGGCCCCGGTTTTGACAAGGGAAGCGGGGCCGGGCGGGGCAATGTCTCGGCCGCGGCCAGCAGTCCAAGGCCGAGTTCGCGGGCGGTGGGTCGCTCGTCTCGCTCCGGTCGTCCCGCCTGCTCCAGCACGCGCCCCAAGCGGCCAAACTGGCCGGCCAAATCCAGGTGTCGGCTCATCTTGGCCATTTGGGTGTACTCGGGGTCGTCGGACTCGAATGGAACCCGGCCCGACAGCGCCTCGGTCAGCACCAGAACCAGGGAGTACACATCGCTCTTGAGGTCGGGGGTCAGCCCCTGGGCTTGTTCCGGGGAGGCGTAGCGCGCCGCGTCGATCGTTGAGAAAACCGACCGGGCCATCAGCGCTCCCCCGGTCTCAGACGAAGTCAGCGCCCACGATGTGCCCAGGTCAGCCAGTCGGCCCCGGCTCCGGCGCGAGAACAAGATGTTGGAGGGCCGAATATCCCCGTGGATGATTCCCTGGCCGTGGATGTGCTCTAGTCCGCGAGTTGCGTCCAAGCCCACCATGAGAACCTGCGACGGCGACAACAGATGACCGGCATCCAGCATCCCCTGCAAGCTCCCGCCCTCCATGTAGTCGCTCACCACGTAGAGACCGAGGTCGGAGTCTCCCCAGTTGTGGATGGCCACCAGGTGGGGATGGCTTATGGCGGCGGCCCTCTCGGCAGCTTCCAAGAATCGAGTGGGAAAAATCCGGTCTTGGGCCCAACCGTCGGGCAGGATGTCCTCGGAGAGCAGCTTGACCGTTACTCGACGCGACTCGGCCAGGTCGTAGGCCAGGAACACGTCGGTGAATCGGCCCGCGCCGATGCGGGTCACGAGCCGGAAACGCCCGCCCAAGACTCGGCCGATCACCCCGGTCTTGCCGTTGCCTTCGGACACGCTTTGAGGGTACTTGCTGTTTCGAGCATTTCCGCGCCACTCAGGGTGTCTCGGAACGGTGTTAGCGGGCACACTGGGTGGGTGCTGGAGTCGGTCGTTTTGCGCCGCGTGCTGTTGGGTCTCGCCGCCCTAATGGGGGCCGTGGCCATTCTGCTGGCCTTGCTGCTGGCCGACACTGATGACAACGACGTGACCGTGACCGGCAACGCTGCGATAGACGAGCTCATTCCTCCTCGCAGCGCTGAAGTCCTCTCCCAAGAAACCGTCGGAATCGACTTGGCCCCGGGCTACGACGCCCGGTTGACCATCAACGGGGTGGTCATACCTCCCGAGCAGATTCGCCATCAGCCCAATCTCAACCTTTTCACCTTCCGCCCCGATCGGGACAAGGTGATCGAGCGACTCCGGGCCGAACAGAACTGCGCCCAGGTGACCTATTGGCGCCAAGAGCTCGGCTTCGACGATGCCGACACCATCTCCTGGTGTTTCACGGCGTCTTAGTCGCCCAAGCCTGATTCTTCTGCCTGGCCATGGAGAGACCGCAGTGATGCCTCCAGCATGCGCAAGTAGCCGGCGAACTCCTCTGACTCTCCGACGTGCAGCCACTCCAGCCGGGCACGCTCAAGGGACAGGTGCTCACCCATCAGCTGGTCGATCAGATCTCTGCCCTCGGGGCTGAGCTGGGCCATCATCACCCGGCGATCATCGGGATCGGGCACCCGGCGTACCAGATTCAGCTTCTCAAGCTGGTCCACCCGCCCGGTCATTCCTCCTGAAGTGAGCATGGTCATAGCCGCCAACTCGCTCGGCTTGGCTTGAAACGGTTCGCCGCTTCGCCGCAACGCCGCCATTACATCGAATAAGCCAAGAGTGAGGCCATGGGGGCGGAGGAACTCAGCCATGTACTGCTCGAACAAACGGTCGATACGTGAGATCCGCCCGAAGATCCCTATGGGCGAAGCGTCCAGATCAGGACGCTCGTTAGCCCACTGCTCCAATATCGAGTCAACTCCATCGTAGGTCACGACAGCTCCTCCAGCACCGTCCCGATGGTGTCGACTACTCGATCAACCTCTGAATCGGTGAATGTGAACGGCGGGTAGATGCCCAGGTGGTCGGCTTGGGCCCGCACCAGCACTCCGGCGGACTGAATGCGGCGCTGGGCCTCGGCCACGAGAGGCTCAGGGCTGTCACCAGCCAACTCAACTGCGGCCAGCATTCCCTCTCCTCGGACTTCGGCCACAACGGGCAAGGAGTCCAGCGTGCCGACCCGCTCTTGGAGATGACGCCCGGTCTGGCGGCTGTGGTCGATCAGGCCTTCCCGCTCGAGAATCTCGATCACCTTCAGCCCTGCGACACAGGCGGCGGGATGCCCGCTGTAGGTGTAGCCGTGCATCAGCTCGATGGATCCTTCGGGATCGACGAAGACCTCATGAACCCGGCTGCTGGCTATGGACGCACCCATCGGTATGTAGGCCGAGGTAAGCCCTTTGGCCACGGTCATAATGTCGGGGACCACCCCATAGCGGTGGCCGCCGAACCAATGGCCGAGCCGCCCGAATCCGCAGACCACCTCGTCGAGCACCAACAGCACATCGAGGCGGCTGCACATCTCCCTGACCTGGGTCAAATAATCTTCCGGGGGCGGGTAGACACCGCCAGCTGCTTGCACCGGCTCCATGATCACAGCGGCAACGGTGCTGGGGTCGCGGTAGGCCAATTCCTGCTCCAAAGCGTCGATGTCATGGGCCGGCACCTGGGAGCAGCCTTCGAGCAGCGGCCCGAATCCCGATCGGTTCTCGGTCAGGCCGCCCACCGAGATCCCGCCCAAATTCATGCCGTGATACCCCCGGTGCAGCGACACAAACCCGGTCTTCGATCCCCGGCCGACCCGACGCCAATAGCCGCGGGCCATCTTCAAAGCAGTCTCGACCGCCTCAGAGCCTGAGTTGGTAAAAAAGACGTGGTCTAGATCGCCCGGAGTCCGGGCCGACACCGCTTCGGCCAATTCCTGAGCCCGAGGATGGCTATATCCGAATAGGCAGTGGTACTCGAGGGTGCGGAGTTGGTCGGACACCGCGTCGGCGATCTCGGTTCGGCCATGGCCCAAGATCACACAGGCCACTCCGCCAGCGGTGGCGTCGAGCAGCCGGGCGCCGTCTTCGGTCTCTACAAAGTTGCCGTCTCCGGCCACAACCACTGGCGGCTTGCTGCCCCCCGCCGAAGTGAACGGCATCCACAGAGCACCAGACGCTTTGCTCACGCTGCGCTCCGAGCATCCCGCCACGCCAACAGGGAATCCAACTCTTCGATCCGATAGTCGGGGCCCGACCTGACCAGGATCAGGTGCTCGGCCCCGGCAGCCACATAGTCGTCATAAGTGGCATCACTGGCGGTTTCGAACACCGCCACTGTCCGCTCCACCAGGGACGGATCGCGCTCAGCTCGCTCGCACCAGCCGTCTAGAACCCCGTTGAGGTGGGCGATCTCATCTGGGGTGCCCCAACCGTTCCAGGCATCGGCCAGCCGGGCGCACACGTCTAGGGTCATTTTCTCCCCCAAACCGCCGATCAAGATGGGAAGCCGGCCCACCGGGCCGGGTCGGAGCTGTTTCAACCGGCGGCGGATGCGATAGATGGCAACCTCCATCTCGCGGATCCGATCGGCATCGCCGGGCATGGAATACCCGTAGGAGTGGTAGTCCTGCTCCAGCCAACCTGAACCCAGCCCGAGCACCACCCGGCCTCCGGATGCATGGTCGACGGTGCGGGCCATGTCGGCCAGCAGATCGGGATTGCGGAATCCGGTGCAGGTGACCAGTGGGCCGATCTGGGCCCTCGAGGTGACCGACGCCATGGCTGCCAGCGTGGACCAGCACTCAAAGGCGGTGCCCTCGGGGTCGCCGTCAATGGGGAAGAAGTGGTCGAATGTCCAGATGCTGTCGGCTCCGGCCTCATCGGCATAGCGCCAAGCGGCCGCCATCTCGTCCCAGGTCACATGGTTGGGCCTGATCTGGACTCCTACCCGGGGCGCCATCTCATGCCCCTTCGTGAGATGTGGCCAGACCGGTGATGAGCGACACCAGCTTTTGGGCGTCGGTGCTGTGGGCATCCAGCAGTTCGATGAGCTGGCCCCGCCGCATCACCGCGATCCGGTCGGCAAGCCGGAACACCTGATCGAGGTTGTGGCTCACCACGATGATGGTCAGCTTGCGCTCTCGCAGTGTGGTGATGAGATCCTCCACCCGAGCGGTCTCGGCGATGCCCAGTGCGGCGGTGGGCTCGTCCATGATGATCACCTCGTTGCCCCAGTTCATGGCCCGGGCAATGGCCACGCCTTGGCGCTGGCCGCCGGAGAAGTGCTGAACCGGGATGCGGACCGAGGGGATCTTGATGTTGAGCCGTTGAATGATCTGTTCGGTATCGCGTCGCATGGCCCGGCGGCGCAGGAGGGTGAAGGGTCCCCATCCCACTTTGAGCTCCCGTCCCATGAACAGGTTTTGGGCGGCATCGAGGTTGTCGGCCAGGGCCAGGTCTTGGTACACGGTCTCGATGCCGGCCGTCCTGGCGTCGAGAGGCGAGCGGAACCGCCGGAGTTCGCCGTGCAGCACCACTTGACCTGCATCGGGCTGCTCGGCGCCCGAGATCACCTTCAACAGGGTGCTCTTGCCAGCCCCGTTGTCACCCACGATGGCAGTGAGCGTGCCGGTGGGGAAATCCAGCGATACATCTCGCAGGGCCACCACTCCGCCGTAGCGCTTGTGGATCCCCGACACGCTCAGTGCGATGTCGGACGCCCCAGCGCTGGTCGGGCTGGGGGCGTCGAGGACTGATCCAGATGAGCTTGTGGTCATGATCGTGCTCCGTGCAATTGGTCGAACAGATAGTCGGGCGACACCGGCACCTGATTCACCTCGATGCCCAAACCCGACAGGGCGTCTTCGATGGCGTTGGCCACCGCAGCCGGAGGGGAGATCGCCCCAGCCTCTCCTACCCCCTTGATGCCCAGCGGGTTGAGGGTCGACGGGGTCTCCAGGTGGGCGACGGCCAGCTTCGGCACACCGGCGGCATCGGGCACCAGATAGTCGGCCAGGCTCGGGTTTTGGGGTTGCCCGTCGGCATCGTAGGTTGCCAGCTCGAATAGAGCGGCCCCGATCCCCTGGGCCACACCGCCGGCGATCTGGCCATCCACGATCATCGGCGACAACAGGGGTCCGCAATCATGGGCGACCACGTAGTTCAGAATCTCGGCCTGCGCCGTTGACGGATCGACGGCAACCCGGGCCACGTGTACGCCGGTGGCAAAAGTGACCGTGGGCGGTTCGAAGCAAACCATCTCCTCCAAGCCAACGCCGCTACCGTTGGCGAACACTCCCCCAGGGGCAAAGCCAGCGGCCACCTGGCCCAGCCCCATGCGGCGGGTCGGGGTTCCAACCACTTCCACCACGCCGTCGCGGATGGAAAGGTCGGCCGGGGCCAATTCCCACTGCTCGGCCACCGCTTCCACAATGCGATCTCTCAGCACCGTGGCGGCTTGCAGGATGGCGCTGCCCGCCACCACGGCACTGCGGCTGGCCAGTGTGCCCCACCCATACTCCACCGCGGCAGTGTCGCCCCCGATCACCGTCACCTGTTCGGGATCGGCGCCCAGCGCCTGCGCGCACACCTCGGCGAATACAGTCTCATGACCCTGGCCCTGCGAGCACGCGCCGGTGGCCACTTCAACCCAGCCCGTCTCGTCCACCCGCACTCGGGCACTCTCGAACGGTCCGACTCCGGTTCCTTCCACATAGGTGGACACCCCCACGCCCACCAGGCGGCCGGTTTCGTCTCGAGCACCTCCCCTCAGGCCCTCGGCCATGCCGCTCAGGGTCATGGCCGCTTCGAAACAGCCAGGGAAATCGCCGCTGTCGTAGGTCATGGGCGTACCGTCGCGATAGTTGATGCCCACGGCGTAGGGCATTTCCTCCGCGGTGATGAGATTGCGGCGACGAAGCTCCTCCGGATCAATTCCCATCTCCCGGGCGGCCACGTCGACAATGCGGTCCATGGCAAACACCGCCTCTGGCCTTCCCGCTCCCCGATAGGGCGAGACCGGGGCCTTGTTGGTCACTACCGCGGTGGCCTCCACATCCAGCGCCGGCACCCGATAGCAACCGCACAGGTGGGCCAGCGTGTTGTAGGGCTGGACCACGCCGAGGGGATTGGCGGCTCCGTTGTCCACCACGAAGCGGTCGCGCACTCCCAGAATGCGGGCGTCGGCGTCGAGGGCGAGCTCGATGTCATGAATCTGATCGCGGGACTGGATGGCGGCCAGGCCGTGTTCGCGGCGCTGCTCCACCCACTTGAGCGCGACACCGAGTTCGAGGGCGAGGAAGGCCATGATCAACTCTTCGGCATAGGGAATGGCCTTGACCCCGAAGCCGCCGCCCACGTCGGGCGCCACCACCCGTATCCGGTGGGCAGGCCGCCTCAGGGCCTTGGCCAGTGCGGTGCGCAGCGGATGGGGAATCTGCGTGCTGCTCCACACGGTGAGCAGGTCGGTGCGGGAATCGTGTTCGGCCACCACCCCCCTCGGCTCCATGGGGTGGCAGGCCAGCCTGCCGGAGTGAAGTCGGCGACGGCTCACATGGGCGGCTTCTGAAAAGGCGGCGTCGATGTCGCCGAAACCGGCGGCGACGAACAGCGATCGATTGTCGGGCCAGTGGTCATAGAGCCGGGGCGCGTCGGCGGCCAGCGCGGCGAAGGGATCGACCACCGCCGGACGGGGCACCAGATCGAGTCGCACCTGATCGGCTGCGTCGGCCGCCGCATAGGCAGTGTCGGCGATCACCACTGCGACGGGGTCGCCTACATGCCGAACCCGGTCCACCGCCAAGAGCGGCCGACCTTCATGGCGCACGAACAGCCGGTCGTCGCCCAGGGATTCCAGCAATTTGTCCTGGTAGACGCCGCCATCGGCCTCGTTGGGTGCCATCGTCTCGATCCGCCCGATCAAATCCTCCCCCGTCCAGCCGACAACCCCGGGGGGCAGCTCCACCCCGACCAGTTCGGCGTGAGCCACGGGGCTTCGCACGAACGCGGCATAGCGCATAGAGGGCAGTTCGATATCGGCCACATAGCGGCCCCCTCCCCGAAGCAGCCGAGGGTCTTCGCGCCGCAACAACGTCACCGGGCTGTCTCCATGGCCCAGTAATCCCATTGGGTGTGGGTGTATTCCTCCAGGGTCAGCCCGTCGGTGAGCAGATCGTCGGTGAGCTCGGCCCGGTCGATAGTCTCCACCGCGCCCAGTCCTTGGGCCATGATCTGCAATCGGGCCGAGCGCTCAAGGTTCACCGCGCTTACGGTGGCTTCCTCGATGGACATGCCCACCACCGTCAGCCCGTGGCCTCTCAGCAGTATCCCTTTCCGGTCTCCCAGGGCCGCGGCCACAGCCCGGCCCCGCTCGGGGTTGTCGATCTGCACCGCGGAGTCGTACACGGGCACGCCGTCGGCAAACAGGGTGCACAGGTGCCAAACCGGAGCCAGAGGCGCATCGGTCATGGAGAAGGCGATGCAGTGCATGGGGTGGGCATGGATCACCGCTCCCACATCGGAGCGGGCCCGATAGATCTCGGTATGCATGAACCGCTCTCCGGGAGCATCCATCGAACCGTCCACAACCTCGCCGTCCAAGTCCATCACCACCACGTCGCCCGGGTCGGTCTCGGCCAGGTCTTTGACATCGTCGTGGGTATGGCCCAGCACCGCGACGAGGTCTGTGCCCGGGATCCGGGACGAGGGGTGGCCGAAGGGCCCGATCAGCCGCTCTCGAACCAGGATCCGAGTCGAGGTGGCGATCTTTTCCTTGAGAACTGCAATGGCCTCGGTGTTGTAACTGCTCATGGTCGCGCTCCGATGTCGAGAACGTGGACGACTTTGGTCCGGGTGTAGCTGAGCAGCGACTCCATCGACCCCTCTGCCCCCAGCCCGGAGTCCTTGTATCCCCCGAACGGGGTTTCCAAGAAGTGCTGTCCCCGCCCGTTGATCCATACACATCCGGCCTGCACTCGGCGGGCGGCATCCATGGCCCAGTCCAGGTCGTTGGTGATGATGTTGGCGGTCAATCCGTAGCGGGTGGCGTTGGCCTGGGCGATGAGGTCTTCCCGATCCCGCCACTCCAGCACCGACAGCACCGGACCGAAGATCTCCTCGGTGGCGATGACGTGGCCGGACTCCACCCGGTCGAACAGGGTGGGCGCCAGGTAGTACCCACCGTCGGGCACGCCGTCGGGCGGGCCCCCACCTCGCACTAGTCGGGCGCCCTCCGACTTCCCGACCTCCACGTAGCTCTGCACTCGGCTGAGCTGGGGCTCGGAAACCAGCGGCCCCATGGTGGCGGTCGGATCGAGGGGATCGCCCACCCTGATCTGGTCGAGTCGGGCGGCCACCGCATCCACCACATCAGCGTGCATTTCGGCCGGCACATAGAGCCGTGAAGTCGATCCGCACGACTGCCCCTGGGAAGACTCGAAGTTCATTCCCCCCACCGCCTGCTCAGCCACAAAGGCCGGGTCGGCATCGGGGGCCACCAGCAGGGGGTTCTTGCCCCCCAGTTCCACGGTCACATGCTTCACGTGGCCGGAGGCCGCGGCCGCTTCCATAACCCGCAGACCTGTCGCCCCCCGCCCGGTGAACCCGATCCGGCCGATTCCCGGATGGGCCACCAAGGCCTCGCCGGTGGTGGTTCCATCTCCGGTGAGCACGGTGAGCACACCCGAAGGCAAGACCTCAGCGGCCAAATAGGCCACCTCCAGGGGCGAGATCGGGGTTTGGTCGGGGGCTTTCACGATCACTGTGTTGCCCGCGGCCAGGGGCGCCGCGGCGTGGAACAGGGTGAACATCAGAGGATGGTTGAAGGGCAGGATGCGGGCCACAACCCCGTAGGGCTCGCGCAAGGTCAGATGGAGGCCCTTGGCCGAGGCCGGCAGGGTCTTGCCGTGCAGTTCGCGGGCGATCCCGGCGAAGTAGTCCAGGGCGTCGGCGCCGTAGTCGACGTCATTGCGCATGGCGGCCAGTGGGTTGCCGCTGTCCATGGCGTCGATCCGGGCCAGACGCTCGGCTTGGGACCGCACCGCATCGGCCAAGCTGCGCAGATACCGGCCTCGCTCGGCTGCCGACAATTCAGCCCATGCCGGTTGGGCCTCGGAAGCGGCGGCAACTGCTTGGTCGACCACCTCGGTATCGGCCAGCGGCACCTCGGCCACAGTTTCGCCGGTGCCGGGGGCCTTGGCCGCCATCGTGGCGTCGGCCGAGAGCTCATCGTCTCCGACCACGAGGGGGTAGCGGTCACGGAGGGCGGCCTCGGGGAACCCAGCGCTCATGGCACAATCACTGGCTTCATCTCGGCGCCGGCTCGCATGGCCGCCAGGGCGTCGGTCACCTGATCCAGCGAATAGGTCTTGGAGCACACCGCCGATTCCAAGTCCAGCGCTCCTCCGTGACGATCCAAAAACTGAAGGGCGTCATGGAAGTGCGAAATGTCGGCCGAGAGCGAGGTCCGCACCGTCAACTGGCGAACCTTCATTGCTGTGGTCGGCACCGGAACCGTCTGGCCGTGGGCTTGTCCGATCACCATGAGCGCTCCCCCGGCCCGAACCATGTCCATCCCCTCAGTGAAGGCTTCGGGTGGACCGGCACATTCAAAGACCACATCGGCACCCCTACCACCAGTCAGGCTACGAACCGCCTCGACTCGTTCGCCGGGCTCGGTGT
Organism: Acidimicrobiia bacterium; assembly: GCA_009843565.1. Taxonomy (GTDB): domain Bacteria; phylum Actinomycetota; class Acidimicrobiia; order Acidimicrobiales; family Bin134; genus Poriferisocius. The sequence continues at coordinate 15,284 of VYDF01000007.1, forward strand.
CGTCGATGTCGATGCGGGCAGTCAAGGCCCAAGCCTGGGTGGCCGCCAACCGGGATGCCGGCGCCCCGATGAGTATCACCTGGTGAGCCCCGCTGTGAACAGCGGCCGCGGCGCAGAACACGCCCACCGGCCCGGCACCGAGCACAACCACTGTGTCGCTGAAGCGGATACGGGGCAAGCGGTCGAGGGCGTGCATCACCGTTCGAAGAGCACAGGTGGCCGCCGAGGCCAGCGGGCTGGACACGCTGTCGGGCACCTTCAGCACCCGCGAGTCGGGCGACACGTGGAGGTGCTCGGAGAAAGTTCCGTTGATCGCACCCTCCTGATAGGGGCCCCACCCATAGCCCATAGTGTTCTCGCACAGAGTGGGCTGTTTGGCCACTGCGCAGAAGTAGCACCGCCCGCACCAATTGTGAGCCCAGACGATGCGATCACCGGGTTGCAGCGGTTGGCCCCGGGCGTCCAGATCCAAGCCATCCCCCAACTCGAGAACCGTGCCTGTTCCCTCGTGTCCCATAATCAGCGGCAGGCGGGCCAGATGATCAAACACGCCGTCGGAGATATGCACGTCGGTGCCGCAGACGGTGGCGGCATCGATTCGAACCAGGGCGCCTCCCGGCCGAACCGACCCCACCTCAAGGGCCTCAACCGCGGGGCCGCAGGCATAGTCCGCCAAAACCACGGCCCGGCTCATCTTGGCCGGTCCTCTGCCGTACCGCCGGACCATTCGACTGGTGCTCTGCAAGTCACTCGGGGGCCTCCCGCCATATGGGACCTCGTTCCATCACCGGGTCGAGCAGCCCTTCGGCCACCCACTCGGTATAGGAGTAGGGGTCGTAGGTCTTGGCCACTTGGCCTGGGTAGCCGATCTGTTCGCGCACCACTGGGCTGAGGTAATAGCACGCCGCCACTGCGGTGGTGAGGGCAACGTAGGCGTCTTCGTCGTCTTGGTGAAGGGACGACAGCCGGTCCACGGTGAACAAAGACGGTTCGAGGGCGGCAACGGCTCGAGCCAGTGGCTGACGCAGGTCGCCCCGCCAGTCCAGCACTTGGTCCAGGTAGGCGGCTATAGAATTCACCTCGGAGGCGGAGGGCATGCCGTGAGCTGCGGGCAGTATCACATCGGCCAGTTCTTCCAAACGGGAGACGTCGATTTCGGCGTTGGCATCGGCGACCGTCATGCCGGCACTTTCTGTTCGCTTCGGCGCTGAACCAGGAGGTCAGCGGTTCGCAACGCCAAAGCAGTGATCGTGCAGGTGGGATTGACCCCTGAGCTGGTCACGAACACGCTGGCGTCGGCGATGTAGAGGTTGGGCACATCATGGGTCTGCTGGCGGGAGTTGACCACCGAATTGGCCGGGTTCTCTCCCATGCGGGCGGTTCCCATGAGATGCCAGCCCGAATAGGGGATCATGCTGGCCACCGCGGTCTCCTGACACCCCGATGCGGTAAGCGATTCGGCAGCCCGCTCTTCCTGGAACGCCATCAGTCTCCGGGAGTGGTCGGAGATCCGATAGCTCACCCGCGGCGCGGGAATGCCGTGGCTGTCGGCCCGATCCGGGTCGAGCTCCACGCGGTTGGACTCCTCGGGAAGGTCTTCGCCGAAAATGGCCCAGCTCGCCCCCCGCCCGAACGTCCGGCCCATTAGCTCGTGGTGATCGGCGCCCCACACCTCGTTTCCGGCCCGCATGGGCAGGATGTGGTTGAGGGGGCCGCCCACCGGCGAGAGCGCCCATTTGGCCCCGCGCACGAAGTCTCGGGAAGGATCGGTCTCGTAGAACTGGTAGCTGGTGATGCTGGCCCCGAAATGGCCTTGCCAGCCCTCCACCTGGTCGTCCCACCACCCAGTGACCACGGAGAACGGGTGCATCATCAATCGCCGGCCCACCAGGCCGCTGGAGTTGGCCAGCCCGTCCGGGCAGTGGCGGTCGTCGGCCGACAGCAACAGCAAGCGCGCTGTGCCCACTGCGTTGGCCGCCAGTATCACCACATCGGCCTCTTGATGATGCTCGACCCCGGCACGGTCCAACCACACGGCTCCAGTGGCCAGGCCTTGAGGCCCCAGCGTGATCCGGCTTACCCGGGCACCGGTGATGAGCCGGGCGCCGGCGGCAGTCGCCTTGGGCCAGTGGGTCAGATCAGTGGAGGCCTTGGCCCCTTCAGCACACCCCGAGGTGCACACGCCCCGCTGCACACACGGCCGCCGCCCGTCGTAGGGGGCCGACAGGATGGCGTTGGGCTCGGGCCACCAGTGCCAACCCAAGCGGTTGTGCCCCTCGGCCACCCGCCGCCCGGCCACCCCCAAGGGCAGCGGGGGCAGCGGATAGTCATCGTGGGGCGGATAAGCCGGGTCTCCGGCGAGGCCGGAAACGCCAATCTGGCGGTCGATGGCGTCGTAGTACGGAACCAGATCCTGGTATGCGATAGGCCAGTCGTCGGCCACCCCGTCCAGAGTTCGCACTCGGAAGTCCGATGGGAGCATCCGCGGCCAGGTCCCTGCGTAGATGATCATGCTGCCCCCCACCGCGTTGTACATGAGGGGCTCGATATCGGAGTCGTCGTGGACAACCGGATAGTCCTCGGGCCGATTCCGCACATTGGGACTCATGGCCCAATCCCTGCGGATGGCCAATTCCCAATCGGGTCGGGTGCCGGGGAACGCAGACCTATCGGGCCAATCGCCCTGCTCGAGGCATACGACGTCGAAGCCGTGCTCGGCCAGGTGGCGCGCTGCCACCCCGCCCGACGCACCGGCGCCGATGACAAGGACGTCAGCCCGATAGGTCACGTTCGTTATTGGGTTGCCGGAAGGGAGGAGCCCCTACCGGAGGTCGGCGTTGGTATTGCCTTCGATGCTGTCAGAATCCACCACGAAGGTGGGGGCCTGGATGAAGTAGTCCTGACCGGTGCTGCCGGTAGTGAGGTATTGGTGGGCGACCTCAGCGGTCTGCCAACCCCACTGGTAGCCCCGCAGCGCGATGGTCATGTCCACACCGGTCCCGGCCCGGATCTGATCGAACACTGCCGGCTCGCCGTCGGTACCGCTGATGAGGATGTCGGCGTGGTCGATGCCGGCCTCTTCCACTGCGGTAGCCGCTCCCAGGGCCAGGGCGTCGCTGTCAGCCCAAATGCCGTCGAGATCGGGGTTGGCGGTCAACGCATCCTGGGCCAAACGGAGACCCTCTTCCGCGGTGAAGCTATTGGCACTCTGGTTGAACACCACTTCGATGCCAGGGTTGTTCTCCATGGTGTGCTCGAAGCCCTCGCGGCGCTTCTCCACGTACTCACTGGCCCCCGGGCCGCCGATGCGGGCGATCTTGCCCGATCCGCCGAGCTGTTCGACCATCCACTCGGTCTGCTTGG